>NZ_LGDO01000490.1:0-43406 GCF_001279805.1 Streptomyces sp. XY431 | reverse complement strand
TCCTTCAGGCGGCTTTCACACCGGCCCTCCGGGCGCTTCGTTCTTTCGTGTTTCAAGCTTATCAGATGTTTTCCGCTCCGTTTTCCGGAGTTTCATTCATCGAATTTGCTTGGGCCTTTCGGCGCTCCCGAACTCTATCAGAGTTTCTCGGGCCGTTTTCCCGCTCCGTGCTCGAATTTCATTTCGAGGACTTCGACTGGGGGCCGTCCCGTGGGGCAACCCGGAGAACATTACGCACCGGGTTGCCCCACGTCAAATCACACCTCGACGACGACCGGCAGGATCATCGGGCGGCGGCGGTAGTTGTCCGCCACCCACTTGCCGAGGGTCCGGCGCACCAGCTGCTGGACCTGACGGATCTCCAGAACGCCGTCGCCCGCCGAGCGGTCGAGCGCCTCCTGGAGCTTGGCCGCCACCGGGACGAACGCGGCGTCGTCGATGCCGGAACCCCGGGCCTGGATGCTCGGGCCACCGACGATCTTGCCGTTGGTGGAGTCCACCACGACGAAGCAGGAGATGAAGCCCTCCTCGCCGAGGATCCTGCGGTCCTTGAGCGAGGCCTCGGTGATGTCGCCGACCGAGGAGCCGTCCACGTAGACGTAGCCGGCCTGCACCTTGCCGACGATGCGGGCGACGCCCTTCTCCAGGTCGACGCAGACGCCGTCCTCGGCGATGACGACGCGGTTGCGCGGGACGCCGGTGGCGATGCCGAGGTCGGCCGCCGCCCGCAGGTGGCGCCACTCGCCGTGCACCGGCATGAGGTTGCGCGGCTTGCAGATGTTGAAGAAGTACAGCAGCTCGCCGGCCGAGGCGTGGCCCGAGACGTGCACCTTGGCGTTGCCCTTGTGGACGACCTTGGCGCCCCAGCGGGTCAGGCCGTTGATCACCCGGTAGACGGCGTTCTCGTTGCCGGGGATCAGCGAGGAGGCGAGCACGACGGTGTCGCCCTCGACGATGCGGATCTGGTGGTCGCGGTTGGCCATCCGGGACAGCGCGGCCATCGGCTCGCCCTGCGAACCGGTACAGATCAGCACGACCTCCTTGTCCGGCAGGTCGTCGAGCTGCTTGACGTCGACGACCATGTTGCCGGGCACCTTGAGGTAGCCGAGGTCGCGGGCGATGCCCATGTTGCGGACCATCGAGCGGCCGACGAAGGCGACCTTGCGCTTGTACTCGTGCGCGGCGTCCAGCACCTGCTGGATGCGGTGCACGTGGCTGGCGAAGGAGGCCACGATGATGCGCTTGTCCGCGTTGGCGAAGACATTGCGCAGCGCCGCGGAGATGTCCCGCTCGGACGGGATGAAGCCGGGGACCTCGGCGTTGGTGGAGTCCACCAGCAGCAGGTCCATGCCCTCCTCCGCCAGCTTGGCGAAGGTCGGCAGGTCGGTCAGCCGGCCGTCGAGCGGCAGCTGGTCCATCTTGAAGTCACCGGTGGCGACGACCATGCCGGCGGGCGTGCGCACGGCGACGGCCAGCGCGTCCGGGATGGAGTGGTTGACCGCGATGAACTGGCAGTCGAAGGGGCCGATCCGCTCGCGGTCGCCCTCGGCGACCTCCAGCACGTACGGGCGGATGCGGTGCTCGGCGAGCTTGGCCTCGATGAGCGCCAGGGTGAGCTTCGACCCGATCAGCGGGATGTCCGGGTTCTCCCGGAGCAGGAACGGGACGGCGCCGATGTGGTCCTCGTGGCCGTGCGTGAGGACGATGCCGTCGATCTTGTCCAGACGGTCCCGGATGTAGGTGAAGTCCGGGAGGATCAGGTCGACGCCGGGCTGCTCGTCCTCGGGGAAGAGGACGCCGCAGTCGACGATGAGAATGCGGTCCCCGTATTCGAAGACCGTCATGTTGCGGCCGATCTCACCGAGACCGCCGAGCGGGGTGATGCGCAGGGCGCCCGCCTTGAGGGCCGGCGGCGTGCCGAGTTCGGGATGCGGGTGGCTCAAAAGACTCTCCTCACGACGCACGCCATATGTCCGGGGTCCTCCCCCGTGAGACATATGGCGTGCGTTCTCCGTGTCGGTTTTCCTACCAGGTCTGTGCTCTCGCGCCTTCGGTCCGGTCCAGCGGCGGGCCCGTGAGGGTCCGGCGAGCCGGGGCGCGCACGTCTTTGTCTGTTACAGGTCTACCCCGCCGTCGGCGAGATCCTTCTTCAGTTGCGCGATCTCCTCCGGAGTCGCGCCGATCAGGGGCAGTCGCAGCGGGCCGGCCGGCAGACCCTGGAGGTCCAGCGCGGCCTTGGCGAGAATGACACCCTGGGTGCGGAAGATACCGGTGAAGACCGGCAGCAGGCGCTGGTGGACGGCCGTGGCCTTGGCCACATCCCCGGCCAGGTGGGCCTCGACCATGGCCCGCAGCTCGCCGGCCACCACGTGCCCGACCACGCTCACCACACCCACGGCCCCGACCGACAGCAGCGGCAGGTTGAGGATGTCGTCCCCGGAGTACCAGGCGAGGCCGGAGCGGGCGATCGCCCAGGACGCGGCACCGAGGTCGCCCTTGGCGTCCTTGTTGGCGACGATCCGCGGGTGCTCGCCCAGCCGGACCAGCGTCTCGTGGCTCAGCGCGACACCGCTGCGGCCCGGGATGTCGTACAGCATGACAGGAAGTTCGGTGGCGTCGGCGATCCGCACCGTGTGCCGGTACAGGCCCTCCTGCGGGGGCTTGCTGTAGTACGGCGTGACCGACAGCAGGCCGTGCGCGCCGGCGGCCGCGGCCTGCCGGGCCAGCTCGACGCTGTGGTGCGTGTCGTTGGTGCCGACGCCGGCCACCACGTGGGCCCGGTCGCCGACCGCCTCCACCACGGCGCGGACGAGCTGGGCCTTCTCGGCGTCACTGGTGGTCGGGGACTCGCCGGTGGTGCCGTTGACGACGAGGCCGTCGTTGCCGGAGTCGACGAGGTGCGCGGCGAGGCGCTGGGCGCCGTCGAGGTCGAGGCCGCCGTCGGCGGTGAACGGTGTCACCATCGCGGTCAGGACCCGGCCGAAGGGCGTCTGGGGGGTGGAGGTCGGAGCCATGTGTCCAAAACTACTCGTAGGCGGTGGGGCGACACCCAGGCCGGTCCAGTGTTCGGACGGCCGTGCCTCCGGAACGGTCCCGGATCGTCCCGGTACGGCCCCCGCGGAACCGGTGCCAGCAGCGGAAACATGGGATTCCGGTGCTGCGTGCTCGGGGGTTCAAGCAGCACCGGAATCCGTGTTCACGAGCGTAGGGAGAGGTCAGAAATGCCGCAATCCAGACATGCCCGGCACTGCCCCCGGATGCTCGTCGTCGCAGGTCAGGGCGCGACCCGGCCGTGCTTCTCGAAGGCCGCATGGGTGAGCGGCATGAGCTCCGCCCACTGCTCCTCCATCCGCTCGGCGACCATCTCGATCTCGCGCTGCGGGAACGACGGTACCGCCGCGTACTCCCGCTTGGTGCGCAGTGACAGGAAGTGCATCAGCGAGCGGGCGTTGCAGGTCGCGTACATCGAGGAGAACAGCCCGACCGGCAGCACCGCGCGGGCGACCTCGCGGGCCACGCCCGCCGCCAGCATCTCCTGGTAGCGCTCGTAGGCCTCGCGGTAGGCGGCCTCCATCGAGGCCGTGACGGTCCGGTGCTGCTCCGGGGTGCCGTCGACGAACTCGTAGCGCCCCGGCCGGCCCTGCTGGACCAGCTTGCGGTCCTCGGCGGGCACGTAGAAGACCGGCTGCAGCTCGCGGTACCGGCCGGACTCCTCGTTGTAGGACCAGCCGCTGCGGTGGCGGTGGAACTCGCGGAAGACGAAGATCGGCGCGCTGATGAAGAAGGTCATCGAGTTGTGCTCGAACGGCGTGCCGTGCCGGTCGCGCATCAGGAAGTTGATCAGGCCAGCGGACTTGTCCGGGTCCTGCTGGAGGGCCTCCAGGGACTGTTCCCCCGCCGTCGAGACCCGGGCCGCCCAGATGACGTCCGAGTCGGCGGCGGCGGCGCGGACCAGGTCTGCGGTGATGTCGCTGCGGAACCGGGGGGCGGTCGTGTCCTCGCTCAAGCGTTGCTCCTCGCGGGCTTGCCGATGGTGCTGCCGGCGCCTCCCGTGGCGGGGTCGGCGCCGGTGGTGCGGTGCAGCCGGATCGCGTGCTGCATGGTCCTGCGGGCGCGCGGCACGTCGCCGGCGTCGGCGTAGGCCACCGCGAGCCGGAAGAAGACCCGCCAGTCGCCCGGGGCGGCCTCGGCCTCGGCCTTGCGGCGGGCGAACACCGCGTCGGCCGAGGCGCGGTCGATCCGGCCGCCGTCGGTGCGCTCCAGCTCGTCGACCGGCAGACCGCCCTCGGCCTCCAGCTCGCGGGCGAGCCGCTCGCTGTCCCGTCCGAAGCGGACCGTCTGGCGCAGGAACCAGAAACCGACGACCGGGATGACGAAGGCGCACAGGCCCAGGCCGATGCCCAGCGGCTTGCCGGTGGCGACCAGTTGGACGCCCTCGCCGACGCAGATCAGCGCGACCAGGGCCAGGACTCCGGAGAGGACGAAGAAGCCGGTACGGGAGGTCATGCCGGGCTCACAGGTCCAGGAAGTGTTCGAGGCCCAGGGTGAGCCCGGGCGTCTCCACGACCTTGCGCACACCGAGCAGGATGCCCGGCATGAAGCTGCTGTGGTGCAGCGAGTCGTGCCGGAGGGTGAGGGTCTCGCCCTCGTCGCCGAACATCACCTGCTGGTGGGCGAGCAGACCGCGCAGCCGGACCGAGTGCACCGGCACCCCGTCGACGTCGGCGCCGCGGGCGCCGGGCAGGCCGTGGGTGGTCGGGTCCTGCTGCGGCGCGCGGCCGGCCTCCGCGCGGGCGGCGGCGATCAGCTGGGCGGTGCGGGTGGCGGTGCCGCTGGGGGCGTCCGCCTTGTGGTCGTGGTGCAGCTCGACGACCTCGACCGACTCGAAGTACTTGGCCGCGGCCTGCGCGAACTTCATGCCGAGCACGGCGCCGATGGAGAAGTTCGGCGCGATCAGCAGACCCAGCTCCGGCGCGGCGGCGAGCAGCCCCCGGACGGTGGCGAGCCGCTCCTCCGTCCAGCCGGTGGTGCCGGTGACCACGTGGATGCCGTGCGACAGGCAGTGGTCGAGGTTGCCCATCACCGAGTCGGGGTGGGTCAGTTCGACCGCGACCTGCACCCCGGCGTCGGTCAGCTCGGAGAGCGCCGAGCCCCGGCCGAGGGTGGCGACCAGTTCCAGGTCCGGGGCGGCCCCGACGGCCTTGACGGCCTCCGAGCCGATCCGGCCCCGGGCGCCGATCACAGCGACTCGCAGCGTCATGGTGAGTAGTCCCTTCAGGCCAGCAGGTCGGCCAGCTTGGCGGCCCGCTTGTCGGTGATCGGGCCGATCAGCGCGAGCGAGGGCCGGTACGCCCCCAGCACATCACGGGCGACCTCGTGCACGTCGTCCAGGGTCACCGCGGCTATCCGCGCCAGCATGTCGTCCACCGACAGGTGGTGGCCGTAGCTCAGTTCGGCCTTGCCGATCCGGTTCATCAGCGAGCCGGTGTCCTCCATGCCGAGCACGGTGGAGCCGGAGATCTGGCCGATCGCCCGCCGCAGCTCCTCCTCGGTGATGCCCTCGGCGACCACCTTGGCGAGCTCCTCGCGGCAGATCCGCAGCACCTCCTCGACCCGCTTGGGCTGGCAGCCGGCGTAGATGCCGAACAGGCCGCTGTCCGCGTACGAGGAGGAGTACGAGTACACCGAGTACGCCAGGCCGCGCTTCTCCCGCACCTCCTGGAACAGCCGCGAGCTCATCCCGCCGCCGAGGGCCGCGTTGAGCACGCCCATCGCCCAGCGGCGCTCGTCGTGCCGGGGCACCCCGGGCACGCCCAGCACCAGGTGGGCCTGCTCGGTGGAGCGGTTGAGCACCTCGACCCGGCCGGCGGTGCGCAGCGCCTTGACGCCGCGGCGGGCCTCGGTGGGGGCGGCCTCGGACTTGGCGAGCAGCGGTGCGAAGGCCCGCTCGACCTGCCGGACGACCTTGCGGTGGTCCAGGTTGCCGGCCGCGGCGACGACGAGGTGCTCGGGCCGGTAGCGGCGGTGGAAGAAGTTCGCGATCTGGTCGCGGGTGAGCGACCTGACGGTCTCCTGGGTGCCGAGGATCGGGCGGCCGAGCGGGCCGTTGCCGAAGATCACCTTGGCGAAGAGGTCGTGGACGACGTCACCCGGGTCGTCCTCGGCCATCGCCATCTCCTCGAGGATGACGCCGCGTTCGGCCTCGACGTCCTCCGGGCGGATCAGCGAGCCGGTGAGCATGTCGCAGACCACGTCGATGGCCAGCGGCAGGTCGGTGTCGAGCACCCGCGCGTAGTAGCAGGTGTTCTCCTTGGCGGTGAAGGCGTTCATCTCGCCGCCGACCGCGTCCAGGGCGGCCGAGATGTCCAGCGCGCTGCGCCGCTCGGTGCCCTTGAAGAGCAGGTGCTCCAGGTAGTGCGTGGCGCCGTTGAGCTGGGGGGTCTCGTCACGAGAACCGACCCCGACCCAGATGCCGAAGGTCGCGGAGCGCACCGTCGGCAGGGTCTCGGTGACGACGCGCAGGCCGCCGGGAAGGACGGTGCGGCGCACGATTCCGGCACCGTCCGCGCCCTTCAGCAGGGTTCGGGTCGTGCCGGGGCGCTGCGTCGCCGCCGAGGCCAGAGCCACGGGGGTACCTCCGTAGAAAGCAATCCGTCGAAGCATGGGGGGACAACAGGGTGCGGCCCGCACGCCGCTGGGGGCGTGCGGGCCGCGGGATCAGCTAGCGGCGCTTCACTCGGAAGCGGCCTCGCCGTTCTCCTCGCCCTCGACGACCGGGATCAGCGAGAGCTTGCCGCGCGGGTCGATCTCGGCGATCTCGACCTGCACCTTGGCGCCGACGCCGAGGATGTCCTCGACGTTCTCCACGCGCTTGCCGCCGGCCAGCTTGCGGATCTGCGAGATGTGCAGCAGACCGTCCTTGCCCGGCATGAGCGAGACGAAGGCACCGAAGGTCGTGGTCTTGACCACGGTGCCCAGGTAGCGCTCGCCGACCTCCGGCATGGTCGGGTTGGCGATCTGGTTGATCGTGGTGCGGGCGGCCTCGGCGGCCGGGCCGTCGGCGGCACCGATGTAGATGGTGCCGTCGTCCTCGATCGTGATCTCGGCGCCGGTGTCCTCCTGGATCTGGTTGATCATCTTGCCCTTGGGGCCGATGACCTCACCGATCTTGTCCACCGGGATCTTGATGGTGATGATGCGCGGCGCGTTCGGGGACATCTCGTCCGGGGAGTCGATGGCCTCGTTCATCACGTCGAGGATGTGCAGACGGGCGTCGCGGGCCTGCTTCAGCGCGGCGGCGAGCACCGACGCCGGGATGCCGTTGAGCTTGGTGTCCAGCTGCAGCGCGGTGATGAAGTTGCGGGTACCGGCGACCTTGAAGTCCATGTCGCCGTACGCGTCCTCGGCACCGAGGATGTCGGTGAGGGTCACGTAGTGGGTCTCACCGTCGATCTCCTGGGAGATCAGGCCCATGGCGATACCGGCGACGGCGGCCTTCAGCGGCACACCGGCGTTCAGCAGCGACATGGTCGAGGCGCAGACCGAGCCCATCGAGGTGGAGCCGTTGGAGCTCAGCGCCTCGGAGACCTGGCGGATCGCGTACGGGAAGTCCTCGCGGGACGGCAGCACCGGCAGGATCGCCCGCTCGGCGAGCGCGCCGTGGCCGATCTCGCGGCGCTTCGGCGAACCGACGCGGCCGGTCTCGCCGACCGAGTACGGCGGGAAGTTGTAGTTGTGCATGTAGCGGCGACGGGTCTCCGGGGAGAGCGTGTCCAGCTGCTGCTCCATGCGGAGCATGTTCAGCGTGGTGACACCCAGGATCTGGGTCTCGCCGCGCTCGAACAGGGCCGAGCCGTGCACCCGCGGGATGGCCTCGACCTCGGCGGCCAGGGTGCGGATGTCGGTGACACCGCGGCCGTCGATGCGGACCTTGTCCTTGATGACGCGCTCGCGGACGGTCTTCTTGGTCAGCGCGTTGTAGGCGGCGCTGATCTCCTTCTCGCGGCCCTCGAACTCGGGCAGCAGCTTCTCGGCGGCCAGCGCCTTGACGCGGTCCAGCTCGTTGTTGCGCTCCTGCTTGCCCGCGATGGTGAGGGCCTGCGCCAGCTCGTCCTTGACGGCGGCGGTCAGCGCGGCGAGCACGTCGTCCTGGTAGTCCAGGAAGACCGGGAACTCGCCGGTCGGCTTCGCGGCCTGGGCGGCCAGCTGGGCCTGGGCGGCGCAGAGGACCTTGATGAACGGCTTGGCGGCGTCCAGACCGGCGGCGACGATCTCCTCGGTCGGCGCCTCGGCGCCGCCCTCGACCAGCTTGATGGTCTTGTCGGTGGCCTCGGCCTCGACCATCATGATCGCGACGTCGCCGTCCGGCAGGGTCCGGCCGGCCACGACCATGTCGAAGACGGCCGACTCCAGCTCGCTGTGGGTCGGGAAGGCCACCCACTGGCCGTTGATCAGCGCGACGCGGACGCCACCGATCGGGCCGGAGAACGGCAGGCCCGCCAGCTGGGTGGAGGCGGAGGCGGCGTTGATGGCCACCACGTCGTACAGGTGGTCCGGGTTGAGCGCCATCACGGTGACGACGACCTGGATCTCGTTGCGCAGGCCCTTGACGAAGGACGGGCGCAGCGGGCGGTCGATCAGGCGGCAGGTGAGGATCGCGTCCTCGGAGGGCCGGCCCTCGCGACGGAAGAACGAGCCGGGGATCCGGCCCGCGGCGTACATCCGCTCCTCGACGTCCACGGTCAGCGGGAAGAAGTCGAAGTGCTCCTTCGGCTGCTTGGACGCGCTGGTGGCCGACAGCACCATGGTGTCGTCGTCCAGGTAGGCCACGGCGGAGCCGGCGGCCTGACGGGCCAGACGGCCGGTCTCGAAGCGGATGGTACGGGTGCCGAAGGAACCGTTGTCGATCACGGCTTCGGCGTAGAACACGTTCTCTTCCACCTGGAAGATCTCCTCTTTCGTACGTCTCCGGGAGAGCGTCCCCGCGTAATCGCCTGCGTGCTGACCCTGGACGGTCCGGGCCGGTCTTCGATCGAAGCCTCCGGCGGTCCCCGCTTCGGTCTGCGGGGCCTCCGGCGGCCACTACCGAGGACCGGCGCCTCTCGGCCGGCCGGGTTTCGGACGGGCGGTCCGCGTCTGGACGCTCTCTCGGATGCGGGCGGCTTCCGTTTGAAGCCTTCGTCCCGCGGGGGGTCGGGTCCTGCTGCCCGGTGGCGCGCTTTCGGCGCCATCACCCGGCATTCCCACAACCCTACGGTGCAATCCTCGGCCACCTGGGGAGGTGCGCGCGAGTTGTTATCCCCGGCCGGTGGGCGCGGGCGCCGTGGTGGGCACCCGGGTCACCGGTCGCGGCATACGCGCGAGGGGCGGCTCCCCGGTGTGGGGAGCCGCCCCGAGCGGCGTTCTCAGCGGGCGCCGCCGGCGGCACCGCGGCGGATGCCCAGGCGGTCGACGAGCGTACGGAAGCGCTCGATGTCCTTCTTGGCCAGGTACTGCAGCAGACGGCGACGCTGGCCGACCAGGATCAGCAGGCCACGACGCGAGTGGTGGTCGTGCTTGTGGGCCTTGAGGTGCTCGGTCAGGTCCGAGATGCGGCGGGAAAGCATGGCGACCTGGACCTCGGGGGAGCCGGTGTCGCCCTCCTTCTGGCCGAACTCGGCGAAAATCTGCTTCTTGACGTCAGAGGCGAGAGCCACTGCAACTCCTTCGAGGTGATACCGAGCGTTCCTGGTCTACGGCACAGGACTCTGCGAGAACTCGGTGTCGTGTGACGGGCGCGGCCGACGGGCGGCGTCCCACCCGGGGACGGACACACGGCTGCGCTCGGATGCCAAGCGTACCAGTGCCGCCGACGCCGACGGTCGGCGGCCCCGGTGCGCGGATCAGCCGGTGGCGCCGCGGACCAGCCGGTAGACGTCGAGGACGGCCAGCACCAGCGGGACCAGTGACATCAGGGTGAGGCTGTCGACCAGGTCCAGGATGCGCCCCCAGAACGGGGAGACCCCGAGCCGCGGCACCACCAGGGCGATCGCGGTGAGCACGGCGGCACCGAAGGCGATCGAGGCGGTCAGCCAGACGGTGCGCAGATCGGCGTCGGTGGAGCCGAGGCCGACCCGCAGCACGAACTGCGGGGTGTGCAGGGAGAGTCCGACGATCAGCAGCGACAGGCCGAGCAGCCCGGCGACGGTGAGCGCGAAGACCTGGGCGCTGTAGCGGAACAGCCGGGCCCGGAGCATGGCGGCCAGTCCGAGGACGAGGGCCAGCAGCTCGGGGAAGGTCCGGTCGGTGAAGCCGAGCACCGCGCAGGAGCCGACGACCACCGCGGCGCAGCCGCCGACCAGGCCGACCAGCACCTCGTGGCCGCGGCGGGCCTGGTGGGCGATCCGCTCGTACTGGACCAGCTCGGCGCGGGCGGCGTCCTCGTCGTGGTCGCGGCCCCGGGCGCGGGTCTGGCCGGGGGCGCTGTAGCCGACCGGCAGCCGGGCGAAGCGGGCGGACAGGCCGGGCAGGAAGCCGATCACGGCGATGGCGGCGACGCCGGTGACGGCCGCGATGTGGTGGGCCGGGGTGCCGGGCAGCAGGACGGCGGCGAAGGTGGCGAGCGCGCCGGCCGCGGCCAGGAAGGCGGCGGCCACGAACAGGGAGTCCTTCTCCGGCAGCAGGCCGACCAGCAGGACCGCGACCACCAGGACGGCGACGCAGCCGGTCAGGAACTGGAGCCGGCCGGGGCCGTCCAGCGGGCCGCCGGTCGGCGCGAGGAGGCCGCTGCCGGCGATCAGGGCGTGCGGCAGGGCGCCGAGGCCGAGCGCGAGGCCGGCCCAGGCGTCCCGGTAGACCCGGGCGCGGACGCCGGCGAGGGCGGTGAGCACCACCGCGACGACGCCGGAGAGCACTCCGGGCAGGCCGTGCATGTCGTGGCGCAGGTCGGCGAACCAGAGCGCGAAGCCGAGCAGGGTGAGCAGCACGCCGGCGCCGACGAGGCCGAAGGCGCGCATCAGCTCGGGGCTCCAGAACCGGCGGTCGGTCTCGCCGGCGGTGGCGATCGCGTCGGCGACGTCGTCGTAGACGGCGGGCGGCAGCGACTCGGCGAACGGGCGCAGGTTGAGCAGGTCGCCGTCGCGCACCTGCTGGGCGGCGAGCGAGCGGCCGCCGTCGAGCACGGTGCCGTCGCGGCGGACCAGGTGGAAGCCGGTGGGGACGCCTTCGGGCTGGGTCTGGCCGGACAGTCGCAGCACCTCGGGGTACACGTCCGCGAGCGGGACGTCCTCGGGCAGGGCGACGTCGATCCGGCTGTCCGGCGCGACGACGGTGACCCGGCAGAAGCCGGTGGTCGCGGGCGTCGTCATGCCCGCACCTCGTTCGCTCGACGCACTGGGCGCTCCCCCTTGATGACGGTGTTCGGTGACGGGTGCTCGGCGCCGGCGCGCGGTGCCGCCGCCCCCACGGTGCCGGCTCGGCACCGGCGGTCGGCCGGTCCGGCCCCCGCGCGGGCGCCGTCCGGCGGAACCGGCCGGGCGCGGCCACGAGTTGGCGCGGCGTTACCCTACCCGCTCGGTTCGTGCCCGGCCCCGCGGAGGGCGGGCGGGGCCGCGGGCGCGGGCCCCAGTAGGATCGGCCCCTGCGCAGGGCGGCGGGGGCGGTGCGCTCCTCCCCGGATGCCTGCGGTCGGCGGAGCGGGGGCGGCGTCACACGGGGCGTCCTCACCCGTACGGATCCTGTTGCGTGAGGGCTGATGCCGTAGTGATCTTGCGAAGCGTTCGTGGTCGGGGGGTGGGACGCGTATGGGCGTGATCATGGTCAAGCGGCCGCCCCGGGCCTATCCGCCCGCGGTGCCGGACGAGCCGGTGGAGCTGGTGACCCCACCCGAGCTGCCCCGGTCGGGCGGCGAGGACTGGGTGATGAGCATCCTGCCGATGCTCGGCATGGGCGGTTCGGCGGTGTTCTTCTTCGCCCCCGGTGCCCAGGCCCCGATGAAGATCATGGGCGGTCTGATGATCGTCTCGACGGTCGGCATGGCGCTCGCCCAGATCGTCCGGGCCCGCAAGGGCGGCTCCACGGCCACCGCGGACGAGCGGCGCGACTACCTCAAGTACCTCCAGCAGATGCGCCGCCAGGTACGCCGGACCGCCGAGCGCCAGCGCGGCGCGCAGCTGTTCCTCAATCCCGAGCCGGACCAGCTCTGGTCGATCGTCGCCGACGGCCGGCGGCTGTGGGAGCGCCGGGCCGCCGACGCCGACTTCGCGCAGATCAGGGTCGGCCGCGGACCGGTCCAGCTGTCCACCCCGCTGGTCGCGCCGCAGACCGCGCCGATGGACGAGCTGGAGCCGCTCTCGGCGGCCGCGATGCAGACCTTCCTGAACGCCCACGGCACCCTGCAGGACCTGCCGTTGGCGATCTCGCTGCGCGCCTTCTACCACATCACGGTCTGCGGCGACCCGGACACCGTGTACGGGAACGTCCGGGCGATGATCGCCCAGCTGACCACCCTGCACTCGCCGGACGACCTGCTGATCACGGTCGCCGCGGCACCCGGCGCGGTGGACGAGTGGGAGTGGACCAAGTGGCTCCCGCACAACCAGCACCGCAAGGAGAACGACGGCGCCGGCTCCCGCCGGCTGATCGCCACCGGGCTCGGCGACCTGGAGCTGCTGCTCCAGGACGAGCTGGCCGGCCGGCAGCGGTTCGTCCGGGACGCGGCCCCGGCCGCCGACCAGCCGCACATCGTGGTCGTCATGGACGGCGCCTCGGTGCCGCACGACTCGCTGCTGGCCGGCGCCGAGGGCGTGCACGGGGTGACCATCGTCGAGGTGGTCCCGGGCGACCTGGACGAGCCGAGCGGGCACCTGGTCGTCACCGTCTCGCCGGACGCCCTGGTGCTGCGCTCCGCCTCGGGCGCCACCTACACCGGCAAGCCGGACACCCTCGGCGCCTGGCAGTCCGAGGCGCTGGCCCGGCAGCTGGCGCCGTACCGGGCCTCGGCCGGCGGCGACGACGAGCCGCTGCTGTCCAACCTGGACTTCACCGATCTGATGAACTCCGGCGACCCGGGCTCCTTCGACGTGACCCGCAGCTGGCGGCAGCGGGCGCAGCACGAGCGGCTGCGGGTGCCGATCGGCGTCGGGGCCGGCGGCGAGCACGTGTACCTGGACCTCAAGGAGGCCGCGCTGGAGGGCATGGGCCCGCACGGCCTGTGCGTCGGCGCGACCGGCTCCGGCAAGTCCGAGCTGCTGCGCACCCTGGTGCTGGCGCTGGCGATGACGCACTCCTCGGAGACGCTGAACTTCGTGCTCGCCGACTTCAAGGGCGGCGCGACCTTCGCGGGCATGGCGGACATGCCGCACACCTCGGCGGTGATCACCAACCTGGAGGGCCAGCTCACCCTGGTCGACCGGATGCGGGACGCCATCGAGGGCGAGCTCAACCGGCGCCAGGAGCTGCTGCACCGGGCGGGCAACTACGCGAACATCCACGAGTACGAGCGGGCCCGGGCGGCCGGCGCGGCGCTGGACCCGCTGCCCTCGCTGGTGCTGATCATCGACGAGTTCTCCGAACTCCTCACCGCCAAGCCCGACTTCATCGACATGTTCATCCAGATCGGCCGGATCGGCCGGTCCCTCGGGGTGCATCTGCTGCTGGCCTCGCAGCGCCTGGAGGAGGGCAAGCTGCGCGGCCTGGACACCTATCTCTCCTACCGGATCGGTCTGCGCACCTTCTCGGCGGCCGAGTCACGGGCGGCGATCGGTGTCCCGGACGCCTACCACCTGCCGCCGGTGCCGGGTGTCGGCTACCTGAAGTTCGGCACCGATGTGATGGAGCGGTTCAAGGCCGCCTACGTCTCCGGGGCCTACCGGGCGCCGGGGCAGCAGCGGTCGACCGGCGGCCGGCTGGTGTCCGCGCGTCCGGTGCGGTTCACTGCGGCCGAGGTGCCGGTGACCGAGCCGCTGGTGCAGGAGGTCGAGCCGCTGGTCGAGGAGCAGGACGACGCCCTGGCGGACACCGTGCTGGACGTGTTCGTGCAGCGGATGGCGGGCCAGGGCCCGGCCGCGCACCAGGTGTGGCTGCCGCCGCTGGACGCGCCGCCGAGCGTGGACCAGCTGCTGCCGCCGCTGCAGGCGACCGCCGAGCGCGGGCTGACCGCGCCGCAGTCCGGCACACTGGGCCGGCTGCGGGTGCCGGTCGGCATCGTCGACAAGCCGCGCGACCAGAAGCGCGACATCCTCGAGCAGGACTACGCGGGCGCGGCCGGCCACGGTCTGGTGGTCGGCGGCCCGCGCTCCGGCAAGTCGACCATGATCCGCACCACGGTGGCCTCGTTCGCGCTCACCCACACCCCGCTGGAGACGCAGTTCTACCTGCTGGACTTCGGCGGCGGCGGCTTCCAGTCGCTCCAGGACCTGCCGCACGTCGGCGGGGTGGCCGGGCGGCTGGACGCGGAGAAGGTGCGCCGGATGGTCTCCGAGGTGCACGGGGTGCTCAACCGGCGCGAGGAGCTCTTCCGCAGCACCGGGATCGACTCCATCGGCACCTACCGGGCCCGCCGGGCCGCCGGCGCGCTGCCGGACGAGCGGTTCGGCGACGTCTTCCTGATCGTCGACGGCTGGAACACCTTCAAGCAGGAGTTCGAGGCACTGGAGCCGGTCATCGGCGACATCGCCCAGCGCGGCCTCGGCTACGGCGTCCACCTGATCGTCACCGCGACCCGGTACGCCGAGGTCCGCCCGGCGCTCAAGGACCTGCTGCAGAACCGGACCGAGCTGAAGCTCGGCGACGCGATGGAGTCCGAGGTGGACCGCCGGGTGGCGCAGGCCGTGCCGGCCGTGCCGGGCCGGGGCGTCACCGTGGACCGGCTGCACTTCCTCACCGGCCTGCCCCGGCTGGACGGCTCCGACTCGGTGGAGGACCTGCAGAACGGTGTGGCCGGGCTGGTCCAGGCGGTCGCCGGGGCCTGGACCGGTCCGCGCGCGCCTCAGGTGCGGATGCTGCCGACGGTGCTGGACGGGCAGTCGCTGCCGAAGGGCTTCGAGCACCCGGAGCGGGGTGTCGCCTTCGGCGTGGACGAGGCGGAGCTGGCGCCGGCCTTCGTCAACTTCGAGACCGACCCGCTGTTCATCGTGTTCGGCGACACCGAGTCCGGGAAGTCCGCGCTGCTGCGGATGCTGGTCAAGCAGATCACCGAGCGGTACACCCCGGACCAGGCGGGGATCGTGGTCGGCGACTACCGGCGCGCGCTGCTCGGCGTAGTCCCGCCGGAGTACCTGGTCGAGTACGCCGCCGCGCAGCCGGCCATGAGCTCCGTGGTCGAGATGCTGCGCGGGGCCTGCTCGCGCCGGCTGCCCGGTCCCGACGTGACCGCGGAGCAGCTGCGCAACCGCAGCTGGTACAGCGGCAAGGACATGTTCGTGGTGGTGGACGACTACGAGCTGGTGGCGACCTCCTCGGGCAACCCGCTGGCCGCGCTGGCGGAGTTCCTGCCGTTCGCGCGCGACATCGGGCTGCGGGTGATCGTCGCGCGCAGCGCCGGCGGCGCCGGGCGTTCGCTGTACGAGCCGTTCATGCAGCGGATGCGGGAGCTGGGCGGGCAGGGCGTCCTGCTGTCCGGCAACCGGGACGAGGGTCCGCTGCTGGGCAACGTCAAGCCGCAGGCGCTGCCGCCGGGCCGGGGCGTGTTCGTCTCGCGCCGGGTGACCAGCGGGCAGATGGTGCAGACGGGCTGGCTGCCGGCGCCGTAGCGGCGACGGGCCGGTCGTCACGGAGCGTAGTGGAAGGGGTCGGATCCCAGGGTCCGACCCCTTCCGGCGTCCCGAGTGCCGAAACGTTACCTAGATCTTTCCGCCGGAGGGCTGCGGTTCCCGTACCCGGCCGGGGGCGGGCCGCACGAGCCGGGAGCTTCCGGACGACCTGCCTCCGCATTCGGCCGCAACCTTGGATTGAGGCGCGCAACACCACGTTCACCTTGGATTCAAGTGCGATGTGGCGAAAGTAACAAGTCGGACATGCATAGTGATGACGATAAGTGATCATCAGATCGCATGTCTGTACGCACAGCGACAACGGATTCCGAAGCAATTCCAGCATTGACGCGATCGATACGGCCAAGGTTCCATGGCGGCCCGGGAGCGACAGGACCAGAACCGAGCAGACAGCCAGCGGAGGCGATACCGCTCCCTCTCCAGGACCGCACAGAGCCGATCGGATGCCCCGATGACCGACACGCTTCGCCCACCGACCGCCGCAGCCCCCACCTCGGCCGTCGCGGGCGCCCCCGCCGCCCCGCAGACGCTCAAGCGTTCGATCGGCGTCGTGGGCGGCACACTGCTCACGCTGTCCTGCGTCACACCGGCCTCCACGCTCTTCGTGATCGTCCCGGAGCTGTTCTCCAGCATCGGCAGCGCCACCGCGCTGGCCATCGCGATCGGCTCGGTGCTGTGTATCGCGGTCGCCTTCTGCTACTCCGAGCTCGGCACCCTGATCCCCAGCGCCGGCGGCGAGTACGCCATGGTCGGCACCCTGGCCGGACGGCTGGCCGGCTGGCTGGTGTTCGTGCTCTCGCTGATCGTGGTGATGATCGTCCCCTCGGTCATCGCCCTCGGCACCGCCGACTACCTGGCCCCCGTCCTGCACGTGGACAAGCCGCTGGCCGGCGCCGCGGTGATGCTCGCCGCCACCCTGGCCGGCCTGCTGGACCTGCGCGCCAACGCCTGGATCACCGGCGTCTTCCTGGTGCTGGAGGTCGTCGCGGCCGGTGTGGTGTCGGTGCTCGGCTTCGCCCACGCCAACAGCGGCGCGCCCAGCATGCTGCACGGCGTGGTCACCGGCGAGGACGGCGTCACCACCACGGTGAGCATCGGCGCGATCATCGGCGCCCTCGGCATCGCGCTCTTCATCACCCAGGGCTTCTCCACCGCCGTCTACCTCTCCGAGGAGCTGGAGAACCCGCGCCGCAACGTGTCCCGCACCGTGCTGTGGACGCTGGCGATCTCCGCCGCCGTCATCCTGGTCCCGGTCGCCGCCATCACCATGGGCGCCCCCGACCTCGCCACCCTGAGCTCCGGCGACATCTCCGGCATGGTCACCGCCTGGAGCAACTCGGCCGTCGGCACCTTCATCAGCCTCTGCGTCGCGCTGGCCATCATCAACGCCGGCATCGTCATGGTCATCCAGAACTCCCGGGTGCTGTTCGCCTCGGCCCGCGACAAGGCGTGGCCCGGCCCGGTCAACAAGGCCTTCGGCACCCTGGGCCGGTTCGGCTCCCCGTGGGTCGCCACCCTGGCCGTCGGCCTCCCCGGCGCCGCGCTCTGCTTCGTCAAGGGCGAGCTGCTGAGCGAGATCACCGGCGTCGCCGTCACCGGGATGTACCTGCTGGTCGCGATCGCCGCACTGCTCTCCCGCCGCAACCACCACAAGCACGCCGCCGCCTGGCGGATGCCGCTGTGGCCGGCCGTCCCGGCGGTGCTGATCGTGGTGCTGGTCTACGTGATCACCCAGCTGGACACCGTGCCGCTGCTGTGGACCGGCGGCATCACCGCCGTCGCCACCCTCTACTGGCTGCTCTACCTGCGCCCCCGGCAGGACACCCGCTGGGTGATCACCATTCCCGAGGACCAGCAGGCCTGAGCCCCCACGACCCCCACCCCTCCCCCACACGGCAGTGCCCCGGGCTCCCCCTGGCCCGGGGCACTGCCGCGTCCGCGTGCTACTTCCTGAGCTTCCAGTCCGGGGCGAGCGCGATCGTCCGCAGCTGCTCGACCGTGAGCGCCGGGTTCGTCCGGGTGGCCGCGGTCACCTGGCTGCCGCTGTTGAAGGCGCTGACCACCACCCGCAGGCCGGCCGGGCGCAGGGTGTCGACCGTCCACCTCACCAGCTTGCCGGGCTGCTTGCGCACGACCACCCGGGTGCCGTCGGGGAGCGTCTCGGCGCCGCCGAAGATCCCGCCGCCCGACGGGTCCTTGCTCCAGTCCTGCACATTGATCTCCACCAGGGACTTGCCCCTGCCGTCGTTCACCACGAAGTCGGCGAAGCCCGGCTGGCCGCCGGTCTCGGTCTGCTTGAGCCCGGCCGGGAGCAGGCCGGCGGTGATCGCCAGGATCTCCTCCTGGGTGTACTCCTTGCCGGCGCCACCGGGCCGGACCGGGACCGGCTCCGCGAGGGCCGTGACCACCCGGTCCCAGGCCGTGTCGACGACGACCGCCCTCAACTGCTCGGGGGTCAGCGGCGGAGTGGCCCGGGAGACCGGGCCGCCCTTCTGCGACACGGCGTTCCACTCGTTCAGCTCGATCAACCGGCCGTCCTTGCCGAGGAGGGTGGCGAACCACCGCTTGGTGGCGACCCGGCGGTCCGGGTACTCGTAGCCCTGGAACACGGTCAGCCGGCCGCCGTCCGGCAGCGTGCTCTCGGTGCAGGCGTCGTACGGGACGTACTTCTTGTCCGGGCAGCCGGCGTCCTTCCGGCGCGGGTCGTCCTCGGCGAGCCTGGCGATCGAGATCGTGATGTGGGCCCCGCCCCTGCCGTCGTCCAGGACCAGCGCGGCACCCGGCGACCCACCGCCGCCCGGACGGTCCTGGAAATCGGTTCCGGCCGCCGACGCGTTACTGACCCGGCCCTCGGGCAGCAACGCCCGGAACGCGGCCAGCACCTCTTCCCCGCTGACCCCCGCAGCGCGGGCGGGGCCGGCGGAGGTGCTCGGGGACGAGCCCGGCGTGGGCGAGGCCGTGCCGCCGGAGTCCGGGGCGCCGCTGGCCGCCGGGGCCGGCCGGGAGGCGGCCGGGGAGCCGTCGGTCAGGTACACCGCGCCGGTGCCGACCAGGGCCAGCGCGGCCGCGCCGCCCACCGCGGCGGCGGCCGAACGGCGGCGCCAGCGGCGGCGGCCGCGGGCCAGTCCTCGGGCCGCCAGTCCGGCCGGGCCGTGCGGGCCGAAGCCCTCGCCCGTACGCGCCATGGCGTGCAGCAGATCATCCTCGAAGCCGTCCGGTGCGGACATGCGTGATCACCGTTTCCTTCGGTCACGGGACGGGGGCCGGTGGCGGCACCCCGTGGGAGGCGGTCGGGCGGACCGGGTCAGCGGAAGGCCAGCTCGGCCAGCGAGTCGCCGAGCTGTTCGCGCAGTCGCGCCAGCGCCCGGGTGCTGCGGGTCCGGACCGCGCCCGAGGACAGCCGCAGCACCTCGGCGGTCTGCTCGACGCTGCGGTCCTCCCAGTAGCGCAGCACCAGCACCGCGCGGTCCTTGGCGGGCAGCCCGCCGAGCGCGTCGAGCAGGGTGAGGCGCAGCGCGCCGTCCGGCTCCCGGCCCTCGATGTCGGGCAGCCGGTCGGTGGGGTGCTCGCCGCTGGAGCGGCGGCGCTTCTGGGCGAGGAAGACCCGCACCATCACGGTGTGGGTGTACGCGCCCGGGTTGTCGACCCGGTGCCGTCCACCTGTCCAGGCGCTGCGGCGCCAGAGCACGTACATCCGGCCCAGGGCCTCCTGGACGAGGTCCTCCGCCTGGTGGGTGTCACCGCCGGTGAGCAGACAGGCCGAGCGGTACAGCCGCCCGGTGTGCCCCGACACGAGTTCCAGGAACTCCGCGTCCTTCGCCTCGCGCGCGGCCCCGATCCGCACCATCCCCCACACCCCTCCGGCTCACCGCTGTCGACACCTTCTTGATGCGGTGAGCGGGAGGGGATGTTACAGCGGGCACGAAGAAGTTCCGGACGGCGCCGCCGGGTTCGGCGGCGGCGGTTCAGGGACTGCGGTTCAGGGGCGGCGGCGGTGGTCGCGGAGGACGATGCCGCCGCCGATCAGCAGGGCGACCAGCAGCGCCCCCACGCCCAGGACATAGGTCGCGGTCCGGCCGTCGCGGTCGGCCTGGGTCTCGCCGAGGCCGAGCGGGCGGGGCACGATCGGGGCGGACGCCAGCTGCACCGGCGGGTCCTCGGCCGGCTTGTCCGGCGGCGCCGCGGGCGCGGTGGTGACGGCCTTCACCGGGTCGACCACGCCCCAGCCGATGTACTCGTTCGCCTTGTGGTCGGTGCGCTGCGCGGTCTGCTCGATCCAGGCGCGCACCTGGCTCGGCTTCCAGTCCTTGTGCGCGCCGACCAGCAGCGCGGCCAGCCCGGCCACGTAGGGCGCGGCGAAGCTGGTGCCGTTGTCCACGCACTGCCCGCCGCGCGGGACGGTGGAGAGCATGTCGACGCCGGGGGCCGCGACGTCCACGAAATCGCCGTACTGGGAGAAGTAGGTGCGCTCGTTGTTGCGGTCGGAGGCGCCGACGGCGAGCACGGTGCGGAAGGCCGCCGGGAAGGTGTCGCCCTTCTTGCCGTCGTTGCCGGAGGAGGCGACCACCACCACGCCCCGGCTCTCCGCGTTGTCGACCGCGGCCTTCAGCTCCTCGTAGCCGACGAAGCGGGTGTCGGCCGCGCCGCGCACGTCCTGCGAGATGTTGATGACCTTGGCGCCCTGGGCCACGGCCGAGTTGACGGCCTCCACCAGCGAGTGCACATCGCCGTTGCCCTCGGCGTCGTTCTGCCGGATGGACAGCACGGTGGCGCCCGGGGCGATGCCGACGAAGCCGGTCCGGTCGCTGCGGGAGGCCGCGATGATGCCGGCCACCTTGGTGCCGTGGCCGACCAGGTCGTCCTTGCCGCCGCCCTCGACCCGCTTGCCCTCCTTGTCCTTGAGCAGCGAACCGCCGTCGAGGACCTTGTCGGCCAGCTGCGGGTTCTGGTCGTCCACCCCGGTGTCGATGACCGCGACCAGGACGCCCGCACCGGTGGTCGCGCCGCCCTGCCAGAGCTCGTCCAGCACCATCCGCTGGAGCGACCACGGCACGGCCTGCACGTTCTGCGCGTTCTTGCCGCACTCCCCCGACGCCGAGACGCCCGGCCCCTCGGCCGCCGCCGGCACCGTCAGCGGGCCGCCGAGCAGCGTGAGTGCGGCCACCGCCGCGGCCGCCGTCCGGTACCTGACCACCGGCACCCTGCCACCCCTCATGTCGTCCACCTGGTCGTGCGGTCGCGCCAAAGGCGGGTGCCCGCCCGGGGCACCCGCCCTTCGGCGCGTGGTACTGGGGCCGTGAACCGTCAGCCCGTCCAGAGGGTGGCGTTGCGGTTCTCGGTGCTCTGGTAGCTGGAGGCCGCGCTGTCCAGGGACTTGGCGATCGACTCCAGCACCTGCTGGAGGTGCTCGGCGCGCTGGTCCCACTTGGCCTGGTGGGCCTGGTAGCCCTGCTGCGCGGCACCCTCCCAGCTACCGGAGATCTTGGTGACGCCGGCCTTCAGCTCCTCGAGCTGGGCCTTGATGGTCCCCGCGGTCCGGCGGACCTCCGAGCTGGCGTTCTTGATGGTCTCGAAGTTGACCAGAATGTGTTCGGCCACGATGTCTCCTAGTCGAGGCTGCGAAGCACCCCATCACCCGAGGGGTGCTTCGCCGGGTGAACGGACAGAGCTGAGGATCAGGACGCGGCGGCGGAACCGAAGATCGCCTGCTGGTCGGCGTCCGCCTGCGAGTACTTCTGGGTCGTGAGCTCGATCGCGTCCTTGATGGCGCGCAGCGACTTGTTCAGCTCCTGGGCGTCGGTGTTGAACTGACCCTGGAGGTTGGTGTACGCCTGCGCGGCCTGGCCCTGCCAACCACCGGTGATCGAACCCACCAGGTTGTTGAGACCGTTGATCTCGGTGTTGATCTGGTTGATGACCTCGTCCATGTGCTTGGCGAAAGCCAGCATCTCCTGAGCGGTCGTCTTGAACTGACCCATGCTCTACCGTCCCCCATGAGACAGACCTTGAGTCCGGAGGGATCGTTTCCGGCCCCCCGGGCACCACCGGTGTGATGTCCTGCAGCACTGTAGTCGGCACACGCAGCTCGCCCAACACCGGGCGACGGTCGGTTACCAAGCCATGACATCGTGGCCAATTCCTTTGCAAGCAGCGGTGGGAGGCCCGGGAAGGCCGCCGCGCTGTGCTAGGCGTTCTGCTGCTGGGCCGCACTCCTGGCGTTGAGCGCCGGGCCGACCGGCACCAGGTTCGACCACTGCTGCGGCACCGGCGCCGGCTGCAGCCCCTGGTAGCCCAGCCGGGCCTGGTTGCCGCCCAGCTCCTCGGGCTGCGGCGGGCCGGACGGGGTGGCCGGCTGTCCGGACGGCCCCTTCGCCGCGCCGGGCTGGGCGGGCGCCGGGACGGACGGCTGGCCGGGCTGGGCGGGGGGCGTGGTCTGGCCGCCCTTGCCGCCCTCGCTGCTGGCCGGCACCGCGTAGCGCAGACCGGTCTCGGTGATGAGGAAGTCCGTGCCGGAGCCGTCCGTTGCGTTGTCCAGCGCGCGGTAGAACAGGCCGTGACCCGGGGTCACGTGCGCGGTCGACGTGCCGTTGCCGTACCGCACCGGGTACTCGGTCCCGGCCCAGACGCTGCGCCGCGGCGTCCGGCCGTCCTCCGCGACCCCGTCGAAGGTGCTGCAGACCACCGCCCGGGCGTCCTTCGGCGCCTGCCAGGAGTTGGCCGGCGCGCCCGTCCGGGTGGGCCAGTCCGCGGCGCCCTCGGCCATCAGCGGCACACTGCTGTTGACGGTGGCGTGCTCGGCCGGGGTGAGGTCGTCGATCCGCGGGCTCTTGTTGGCGTCCTGGTTGTACAGCGGCTGAAGCAGCGGGTTCTGCCGGACGAGCTCCGCCTGGAACTGGCTGACCAGCAGCAGCTGGCTCTTCCCCACCACGTAGTACTTCTCGCCGAACCGCACCAGCCGGCCGACCTTGCGGTCCTCCGGGTTCTGCAGCGGCACCGAGGAGTTGGCCGTCCTGGTGTCCGGGACCAGCCCGTCGATCCGCGGGAAGACGATGTCACTGCCCGGCGCCAGGGTGTCCAGCCAGTCCTTCTTCACCTTCTGCGGGACGGCCGTCGACCCGAAGACGGCCCACATCAGCTGCGAGCGGGTGGTGTCGGAGTCCTCCGGTCCGCCGATCGCGTGCCGGCGGCCCTTGCTGTCCACCAGGAACACCCGCAGCTTCCCCTGGCCCGCGGCCGGACCGGAGGCGGTCACCTGGGGGTCGTCCGCCTGCTGCACCAGCAGCGCCTGGCCGACGTCCAGCATCCGGTCCTTCGCCCCGAGCACGTCCGCGTCGGCGCCGCCCGCCACGAACACCGCCTGGTCGACGGTGCTCCCCTGCTCGTCGCCCGGCCGGTCGCAGACCGACCACTTCATCGGCCGGCTCGCGTTCTCCTTGCTCGGCAGCTTGTCCGGCGCGTACGGGATGCCGATCGTCGGGCCGTGGTTGGGATAGCGGTCGAGCACGCCGTCGTCGACCACCACCACCTTGCTGTCGACCGGCAGCACCAGCCGCGCCGAGGCCATGTTCAGCACCTGGTGCAGCCGCTTGGTCTTCCCGTCCGGGTCGACCAGCACCACGTAGCGGGTGGTGCTCTGCTTGCCCTGGACGATGTACTTGCCCTCGTCCCAACCCACCGGCGCGCTCGGCTTGAACACCCCCCACAGGCCGAAGCCGCCGATCACCAGCGCCCCCACCACCACGCTCGGCAGGATCGCCTTCACCGGACGCGGCGCGTCCTCGTCGCTCCCCCCGCCGCCGGGCAGCAGAAAGGCCCCGACCGTGCGCTTGCGGGCGAAGGTGTAGGCGTTCAGCTCGTCCCGGCGCGATGCCATGCTCGTCGTCTCCCCTGTCGGACCCTGCTCCCCGTGGCCTGCCACCCCCCGGGCGAGAACGGGCTCGAACCCTCTACGATGCGGCAGCAGACGGTGAGTACGGTACGGGTACGGTTCACGCACCGGCCAGCCGGGCCGCGACAACCGACCAGAGAGGGGCACTCGGGGGATGCCGAACCAGACCGTTCCGGGGCGCCGGAGCACGTCACGGGGCAGTGGTTCGCGCCGCTCCGCGCGGCGCGACGGGACCGACACCGCGGGCTCCCCGGCCCCGGGACGCGCCGACGGACCCCAGGGGCCCGTCGCGGTCCGCGTCCACCCCCGGCCCGGGCTGCTCGGCAGCCGGCTGAGGCTCCAGCAACTCGTGCTGGTCGAGGTCGCGGTGGCCCTGGTCGCGGTCGGCTGGACGATCAGCAGGCCGGTCGCCGCCGGCTTCGGCGCGGTCGCCCTCGCCCTGGTCGCGCTGGCGCTGGTGCCGCTGCGCGGCCGCACCCTCCCCGAGGCGCTGCGGGTGCGCGCCGCGCTCAAGGCCCGCCGCAAGCGGGCCCGCGCCCACCTCCCGCCGCCCGGCACCGACCCGGCGCTCGCGCCCGCCCTGGAACTCGAACCCGCGCTGCGCACCTGCACCCACGCGACCGAGGCCGACCTCGGCGGCCGCCCGGTGCGCCGGGAGACCGGCATGGTCGGCGACGGCACCTTCCTCAGCGCCGTCCTGCTCGTCCAGGCCAAGGACCTGCCGCTGCGTCCGGACCGCACCGCCCGGCCGCTGCCGCTGGACGTGGTCTGCTCGGCGCTGCGGGTCGACGACATCGCCCTGGAGTCGGTCCAGCTCGTCCAGCACACCCAGCCGGCGCCCGCGCCGCACCTGCCCGAGCAATCGCTGGCCGCCCGCGCCTACCGGGAGCTCGCCGACGGCACCGCCACCCCCGCGCTGCGGCTCACCTGGGTCGCGCTCAAGCTCGACCCTGAGCGGGCCGCCACCGCGGTGCGCGCCCGGGGCGGCGGCGAGGCGGGCGCCCGCAAGGCGCTCCAGCGGGTCACCGACCAGCTGGCCGGGCGGCTGAACAGCGCCGGGTTCGACGTCACCGTGCTCGACGAGCGCGAGCTGATCGCCGCCCTCGCCATCTCCACCTGCGTCAACCCGCTGGCCACGGCGGTCCGGCAGGGCACCGGCAGCGGCGGCGGCAGCGGACGGCGCACCCAGGAGACCAACCGGTTCTGGCGGGTCGACGACCGCTGGCACAGCACCTACTGGATCTCCCGCTGGCCGCAGCTGGGCCGCCCCGGCGGCGCCCCCGGCCGGATCGCCGTCCCCGACCTGGTGAACCTGGTCACCGGCGCGCCCGCGCTGGCGAGCACCTTCAGCCTGACCGCCGGTCACGGCACCGGCGGCTCGGTCACCCTCAGCGGCCACGTCCGGGTCACCGGGCGCAGCGAGAGCGAGGCCGTCGAACTCGGCCGACAGCTGGAGGCCCGGGCCCAGAGCGCCGGGCTCGGCCTGGTCCGGCTCGACCTGGAGCAGGCGCCCGGCGTGCTCGCCACCCTGCCGCTGGGAGGTGCGTCCTGATGACGCAGCAGTCCTATCCCGCCCCCGCCCCACGGGCCGGCGCGGAGCCGCCGCCCCGGACCGGGCGCCGGCTGCTGCCCGGCTTCGGGCTGCGCGGACCGCGCCGGGAGAAGCACGTGCTCACCCTCGCCGAGCTCGACGCGCTGTCCTTCCCGGTCGGCGACGACGGCGTGCTGATCGGCGAGGACGTGCACCGCGCCCGACCCGCCGTGCTCGGCCTGTTCCGGCCCAGCTCCTACGACCTGGTGCTGGTCGGCGGCCTCTGGACGGCGCAGGTCATCGCGCTGCGGGCGGCCGCCACCGGCGCGCGGATCGCCGTCGAGACCGCCCGCGGCCACCTCTGGGGGCCGATGGCGCAGGCCGCCGGCGGCGGACAGCCGTGCGTGACGGTCCACCAGCCCGGCCGGCTCGGCCCGCAGGGCGCCTCGGTCACCTCGCCGGTGCTCGTGGTGCGCGACCTCGGTGCCCGCCCGCCGCGCAGCCGGCTCTCCGCCACGCCCTGGCAGACGGTCCTGACGGTGGTGCCGCACCTGGGGCCGAACGCCTCCCGGGTGCTCAACGCGGCCGACCTGGTCGGGGTGCAGCGGGTGATGCCGGAGGAGGCCGAGCTGATCGGCCGGGTGCTCTCGCTCGGACCGGCCGAGACCGCCGCCCTGCCGTCGCTCCCGGACGACCTGACGCTGTGGACGACCCGGATGAGCCGTCAGTACGTCCGGGTGGTCACCGGGCAGGCCGAACGGCAGGTCCTGGGCGGCCCGCGCCGGCTCGACTGACCCGCGGGGGTCCGGTCGGGACCAGGTTGGGACCCGGTCGGGGCCTGTGTGCGGCCCGTGTGCGGCCCGGTCGGAGATGAGACACCGCCTTCAGCCGGGGGTGGCTCACGGCCTAGGCTGTGGGACGGCAACGGCACCGCGAACTTGCGGCGGCGAACACGAGGGAGCCCTAGGTGAGCAGCGATCGGGACGGCGTCTACGTCGGCGACAACGCGGCGGAGGACGACGACGACTGGTCCGACGCGCCCGACTACACTCCCCCGTCCTGGTACGTGCAGACGGACGCCGCGGGTGCTCCGGCGGCCGCGCCGGGTGTCGGGGTGACGCCGACGCCGGACGGTGCAGCCGCACCGGCGGCGGTGCCCGCCCCCGCGCCTGCGGCCGCGGCCGTACCTGCGCCCGCCCCGGCCCCTGCACCCGTTCCCGCGCCGGACGCCGTGGCGCCGCAGGTCGCGGCCCAGCCGCACGCGCAGCCGCTCGCGCCGTCGCAGCCCCAGGCGCCGGTGCAGCCCTCGACGTACCCGCAGCCGCAGCCGCAGCCGCAGCCGGGCGAGGCTGCCGCCCGGGGGGCAGCCCGGGCCCGGCCCCCGGCCCCGGCACCGGCTCCGGTCCGGGGGGCCCCCGCCGAGCCCTTCGCGGTGCCGCCGACCGCCCCGGCACCGGCCCCCGCACCCGCCCCGGCCCCCCTGCCCGGCTGGCCGCCGGCCGACCCGTCCGCCGCCGCCGCCGCGCAGCCCGGCCCCGCCCAGCCGCCGGCCGCCGCCCCGGCGCCCCAGCCGTACCCGGCCGCTCCGCAGCAGCCCTTCGCAGCGGCACCGGGCCAGCCCCAGCCGTTCGCCCAGGAGCCGCAGGCCTTCCCGCCGGACCCCCAGCCCTTCGCGCAGGACCCGCAGGCCGCCGCGTGGGCGGCCGCCCAGCAGGCCCAGGCCGGCCAGCCCCAGCCCCACCCCGGCCAGCCCCAGCAGGCCGCGCCGCAGCAGGCCCAGCCCCAGCAGCCGCAGCCGCAGCCACAGCCACAGCCGCAGCCCGGACCGGCCTCGCCGCCCGCCGGCGCCGACCCGCGCGCCGGCGGCTGGCCGCAGCCCGCCGCCTACCAGCAGCCCGCGCAGCCCCAGCCGAACGCCCCGCAGTGGGGCCAGCCGCCGACCGCGCCCGCCGCGTTCCAGCAGGCCGGTGCCCCGCAGCAGACCGCGCACGGCGCGCCGCTCGGCTACACCGCCGCCGTCGAGCTGTCCTCGGACCGGCTGCTGCGCAGCCAGCCGAAGCAGCAGCGGCAGCAGCCGCGGTTCCAGTTCGGCGGCAAGGCCGCGGCCGCCGAGAAGGCCCGCCGGCTGGAGATCATCCGCACGCCGGTGCTCAGCTGCTACCGGATCGCGGTGATCAGCCTCAAGGGCGGCGTCGGCAAGACCACGACCACCACCGCCCTGGGCGCCACCCTGGCCAGCGAGCGCCAGGACAAGGTGATCGCGATCGACGCCAACCCGGACGCCGGCACGCTCGGCCGCCGGGTCAAGCGGCAGACCGGCGCGACCATCCGCGACCTGGTGACGGCCATCCCGCACCTGCGCAGCTACATGGACATCCGTCAGTTCACCTCCCAGGACCTCCACTCCGGTCTGGAGATCCTGGCGAACGACGTCGACCCGGCCGTGTCGACCACCTTCAACGACTCGGACTACCGCCAGGTCATCGACGTGCTGGGCCGCCAGTACCCGATCATCCTGACCGACTCCGGCACCGGTCTGCTGTACAGCGCGATGCGCGGGGTGCTGGACCTCGCCGATCAGCTGATCATCGTCTCCACGCCCAGCGTGGACGGCGCCTCGTCCGCCTCCACCACCCTGGACTGGCTCTCCGCGCACGGTTACGCCGACCTGGTGCAGCGGTCGATCACGGTGGTCTCCGGGGTCCGCGAGACCGCCAAGATGATCAAGGTCGAGGACATCGTCGCGCACTTCCAGACCCGCTGCCGCGGCGTGGTCGTGGTGCCGTTCGACGAGAGCCTGGCGGCCGGCGCCGAGGTCAACCTCGACATGATGCGGCCCAAGGTCCGCGAGGCCTACTTCGAGCTGGCCACCCTGGTCGGCGAGGACATCGTCCGGGCCCAGCAGGCCGCCCAGCAGACCGGCTGGCAGCAGCAGGTCCAGCCGCAGCCCGCCCAGCCGCAGCCCCCGGCACCGGGCTACCCGCAGCCCCAGCCCGGACCGCAGGGCCAGCCCCCGTACGGCCAGCCGTACCCGTACGCCCAGCCGCCGCAGCCCGGCCAGCACGCCCCGCAGCCCGCGCCCGGCACGCCGTGGACGCCGCAGCCCGGGCAGGTCCCGCCGCCCCCGCCGGGCTACGGCTACCCGCCGCAGCAGAGCGCCCCGCCGCAGCCGCCGGCGCCCGAGTGGCAGCAGCCGCCCGCCCCGCCGGCCGGCGGTGGCTACGGCCACCCCCAGCCCGAGGAGGGCCACCAGCCGCCGCCCGGCTACGGCTACCCGCCGCCGCCCGCGCAGCAGCAGTAGCAGCAACAACAGCGACGACGAACGCCGAGGGCCCGCCGACCTCCATGGTCGACGGGCCCTCGCGCATGCTCCGGCGCGGCGGTCAGCCGACGTCCGTCAGCTCCCGGGCCCGCTTCACGTCGTCGGCCATCCGGTCCAGCAGCGCCTCGATGGAGTCGAACTTCTCCATCCCGCGCAGGTACACCAGGAACTCCACCGCCACGTGCAGCCCGTAGAGGTCCAGGCCGACCCGGTCGATGGCGTACGCCTCGACGGTGCGCGCGGTGTTGTCGAAGGTCGGGTTGGTGCCCACCGAGATCGCGGCCGGCATCCTCTCGCCGTCAGCCGTCAGCCAGCCCGCGTACACGCCGTCGGCCGGGACGGCGCTGTGCGGCACGGTGTCCACATTGGCGGTCGGGTAGCCCATCTCGCGGCCGCGCTGCGCGCCCCGCACCACCTCGCCCTCCACCCGGTGCGGGCGGCCCAGCACCTCCGCCGCCCCGGCCACGTCGCCGGACGCCACCAGCCGGCGGGTCAGGGTCGAGGAGAACGGCTCGCCGTCCCCGACGGTGCCGCGCACCTGGAGGTCGACCACCTCGACGCCGCAGTCCGCCGCCCGGCCCAGCTCGGCCAGCAGGGCGACGTTCCCGGCCGCGCGGTGGCCGAAGCGGAAGTTCGGCCCCTCGACCACCAGACAGGCGTGCAGCGCGTCCACCAGCACCTGCCGGAAGAACTCCTCCGGCGACTCCTTGGAGAACTCGGTGGTGAACGGCAGCACCAGCACGGCGTCGACGCCGAGCTCCTCGATCAGCTCCGCCCGGCGCGGCTGCGGGGCGAGCAGCGGCGGGTGGGTCCCCGGGCGGACCACCTCGCTGGGGTGCGGGTCGAAGGTGACCACCACCGAGCGCACCCCCCGCTCACGGGCGCGCTCGACCACCCGGTTGATGATCAGCTGGTGTCCGCGGTGCACCCCGTCGAACGAGCCGATGGTGACGACGCTGCGTCCCCAGTCAGCGGGGATCTCCTCCAGGCCACGCCAGCGCTGCACCTGACCGCTCCTTGTTCCCTACGGCGCGTACCTTCTGTACGCTCAAACGCTCAAAACCCGAACCCCTATAGCGTGCCATGCGCCTGTCCGGAGTTCGGCACCGGAAGGCAGGTTGGCCGAACCGCCGGGTACCGGGCTCCCCCGCCCGGCGGCCGGGCGGCCCCGGCGCCGCCGGCCCGCTCGGCCTCCGCGGCCGCGTACTGCGGGTCCCGGCCGGCCGCGACCAGGGCGCGCAGCCGGTCCAGCCGCGGCCCTACCGGCCGGGCCGGCCGCTCGTCCTCCGGCCAGCGCGCCAGCAGCGCGGCGAACGCCGCCGACCGGCCGGCGCAGCGCACCAGCAGCCCGTCCGCGCCCGGCAGCGCGGCCGCCGCCCTGACCACCACCGCCCGGGCCCGGGCCGGCCGCTCCGCCGCGCAGTGCTCGGCCAGCCCCGCGAGGGCGGCGGCCAGCACCTCCGGGTCCCTCTCGGTGGCCAGCAGGGTGTCCAGCAGCTCGCAGCGCAGCGCATCCGCCACCGGGTCGGGCACCGGGCGGGACAGCACCTCGGCGAACGGCCGCCGGACCGCCGCCGCGCGGGCCGCCAGGGCGCCGCTCAGCAGCACCCGCAGTTCCAGCCGGGCGACGGCGCCCTCGACCGCGCCGCGCGCCAGCCGACGGCCCAGATAGTCGACGGCGACCGGACCGGCCAGTTCCGGCCGCTCGCGCAGCAGCCGGGCGGCGAACTCGGCACCCCGCCGGGCGGCCAGCGGCGCCCGGGCGTCCGCCAGCACCCGCAGCGTCCCGGCCACCGGCGCGCCCGGCCGCGCCGCCGCCCCGGGCCCGCCCAGGCGGTCGGCCAGCGCGGCCAGCACCGGCTCCGGGTCGCTCTCCAGCGCCGGGGCCAGCGCCCGCGCGGTCAGGAAGCGGTCCTCGCCGCCCCGGTACACGGCCAGCGCCGCCGGCAGATGGACGGCCCGGCTCCCCGGCTCCCGCAGCAGCAGGGCGAGCGCGGCGCCGTGCAGGGCCGGCTCCTCCTCCCTGGCCAGCAGGGCCAGCGCGGTGAACCGCAGCAGCTCCGGCCCGGCGCCGCGGGCGTACGGGGCGGCGTGCAGCGCGTGCACCGCGGCGGCCACATGGCGTTCGGGCCGGGGGTCGTGGCTCCAGCGGTCGACCGCCCGGCAGAGCGCCGAGGGCTCCTCGACCGCCAGTACGGCGAGCAGCGCGTCCGCCCTCGGGTGCGCGGCTCCGGCCAGCACCTCGGTCAACTCGTCCAGGGCCAGGGCCCGGTGGGCGAACAGCAGGTCCTGCGCGAGGTCGGCGACGGTGCTTCCGGGCCGGGCCGGCAGGCCGCGCGGATCGTCGAACCACCCGCACAGCAGCGGCAGCACCCCCGGCGGATCGGCGCGCAGCCGGCCGGCCACCGCGGCGAGGAACGGCCGGTCCGGCCCGTCGGCGGCCACCAGCCGCCGGAACAGCGCGAGTTCGTCCTCCGCCGGCAGCCCGAGACCGGACCAGAAGGACGGCCCGAACCGGCCCAGCCCCTCCGCCGGAAGGCGCTCGAACCCGCCTGCGGCGGCCGCCCGTTCGACGATCCGCTCGGCCAACTGCTCCAGCAGCGGCCGGTGTTCGGCGAGGTCCTGACCGGCGGCCAGCCCGGCGACCAGCAACCGCCCGGCCCACCAGCCGGGTTCGCTTCCGGCGGGGCGCAGGTCCACGGCCCGCCAGATCCGGTGCAGCCACGGATCCAGCGCCGGGGCGCCCCAGGCGGTACCGACCCGCCGCAGCGCCGCGACCACCGGGCCGATCCGGTGCCGCGGCACGGTCCGGACGCCCACGGGCGGACCCCCGCCGGGCCCGGGGGGAGTGTCCTCGGCCTCGCCGAGCAGCAGCCGCAGCGCCGCGTCCAGGTCCAGGTGCAGGCCCTGCAGCCAGTCGGCGAACTCCCCGTGCGCGAAGCGGTAACCGGGGCCGGCCGGTACGAACAGCCTTTCCGCCAGCACCGCTGTCGCCCAGCCGCCCGCCACCGGGAACAGTTCCTCGAACACGGCCCGGGGCAGCGCGCCCTGCTCGGCGCCCAGCATCCGCCGCGCCGCCTCGTGCACCCGGCCGGCCACCGCCGCCGCCGTCCGGCGCACCCGCCCGGCGGACACCCCGGCGGGCCGGACGGCGCCCCGGCGGTGGGCGCCCGGCCGCCGGGGGCGACCGTCCTCGGCGAGCCGCTGGGCCACCCGCAGGCAGCACAGGTCGAGATGGGCGGCGAACAGCCCGGTGCGGCCCACCGGTTCCCCGCGCAGCCCCTCCGCCCACAGCTCCCCGGCCAGCCGGACCGCCAACGGGTGCCGGGCGTCCTCCGCGGCCGGCCAGCCGGGCGGCACCCCGTACCGCCGCCGCACCCGCTCCGCCGCCTCGGCGGGCAGCGACCCCAGGCGCCGCACCACCACCCGGACGGCGCCCGCACCGCGCCCCGGCCCGCCGGCCGACGAGCCGAGCGGCGTTCCGGGCGACGGTCCGACCGGCGTTCCGAGCGGCATTCCGACCGGCACCAGGAACTCGCCCTCGGCCCCGCCCGGCGCCAGCCGCTCCCAGGCCTCCTCCCCGCAGGCGGTCAGCAGCCGGGCCCCGCCCGCCGCCAGCCAGTACGCCGAGGCCCGCAGCCAGTCGGCGTCCAGCGGCACCGGCGACTCCTCGGGACCGTCCAGCACCACCAGCAGCGGCCGCCCGGCCGCCGCACAGAGCGCGGCCACCGCCCCGGGGCCGGGCGGTGCCGGCACCCCCAGCTCCGCCGAGGCCGACCCCAGGGCCCGCTCCACCGCGTCGGCGAGGGAGGCGTCCCCCGGCCCGAGGTCCGCCCCGCGCAGCCACACCGTGGGCCGGGGGCTCTCGCCGTCCCCGCGGCGTACGGCGACGGCCGCCGCCTCGGTGCTGCGGCCCGTACCGGCCGCCCCCACCAGCGCCACCACCCCGGCCTCCGCCGGGCCGTCACCGCCGGAGGGACCGCCGTCCACCAGCAGGTCGGCCCACTCCGCGAGCCCGTCCGGCCGGTCCACCCGGTCGGCCGCCAGCGCGGCGACCCGGTCCGGCCCGGCCCCCGCCGCGGCCAGCTGGGCGGCGGCCAGCCGCAGCACCCCCGCCAGATTGAGCGCGCTCCCGTACGCGGGCACCCCGGCCGCGTTGCGCGCCAGCGCCTCGGCGAGTTCCGGCACGTCCACTCCGACGGCGGTCACCGGAACGGCGGTGGGCGGCCCCGGCCGCCCCGGGGTCCGCAGGCCGGGCGCGACCACGGCCACCACCGTGCCGCCGGCGGCGTCCAGCACCGGCGCCCCGGCCGGGACCACCGCCGCGTCGGCCGCCGAGGGCACGTCGAGCTGCAGCACACCGTCGATCAGGTGGAAGCGGTCGGCCTGCGGGTACACCGCCCCGGTGGTCGCCGCGAGGCCGCAGCGCAGCAGTACCGTCCGCCCGTCCGCGCGCCCCTCGCCCCGGACCGGGACGGGCACCAGCAGCACACCGCCGTCCCCGGCCGCCGGCGGCGGGCCGACGGGCAGCGGCGGCACGGGCAGCCCGCCGACGGTGTGGGTGTGCAGCAGGGCCAGCCCCTGCCCGGGCAGCGGCCGCACGTGTTCCGGGCCCAGGACCCTGGTCTGGCCCCCGAAGAGGTGCAGGACGATCCCGTCGAGTCCGGCGACCGTCTCGTGCGCGGTGAGGACGGTGCCCAGCGGGTCGAGCACGAAGCCCAGCCCCCGCGGCCGGCCGTCCCGGTCGTGGATCCGCAGCAGCCGACGGCCGGGGTCGCCCGCCGCCGTGCCGTCGTCCTCCCCCGGCAAGCCCCTGAAGCCCAGCAGTCCCGGCATGCCCGCAGCCCTCCCCGCAGGGCCGGCCGGCCCTGGAGTGGACGCGTCGCGGCGACCTGCGCGCCGCGGGGGAGCCTGCCCGGCGTGGGCGCGGACCGACCGCGCCCACGCCGTTCACGACCGCGGTTCACCTCGTGCGCTCCCCCGCGCGGGTGAACTTCCCCCCGACGACGCCCGGTACCGCACCGGTACCGCGCCGGTTCAGCCCCGGTTCAGCCCCGGTTCAGCCGACGAAGACGGCGACCGGCCGGGCCTGGCCGGCCTGCTCCTCCACCAGCGCCAGGAAGGTGCCGTCCGGGCCGAACACCGCGATCGGCCCGTCCACGCCCATCCCCGGGGCCTTCAGCCGGGCGCCGTGGGACAGCTGCTTCGCCTGGTCGGCGTCGAGGTCCCAGCGCGGGAAGGCGGCCGCCGCCGCGGCGGCGATCGGCAGCACCTCCAGCCCGGTGGCCGCCTCGCCGGTCACCGAGGCCTCCAGCTGCTCCAGGGTGTGCGCCGACTCCACCCCGTACGGCCCGACCCTGGTGCGCCGCAGCGCGGTGAGGTGCCCGCCGACGCCGAGCCCGGCGCCGAGGTCCCGGGCCAGCGCCCGGATGTAGGTGCCGGAGGAGCACTCCACGGTGACGTCCAGGTCGACCACCGGCGTGCCGTCCTCCGCGACCGCGGCGCGCCGCTCGTGCACGGTGAAGGAGTGGACGGTGGTCGGGCGGGCGGCCAGCTCGAAGTCCTCGCCCTCGCGCACCCGGGCGTAGGAGCGCTTGCCGTCGATCTTGATCGCACTGACCTTGGACGGCACCTGCATGATCTCGCCGGTGAGCGCCGCGACTCCGGCGGCGATGGCCTCCCCGGTCACCCCGTCGGCCGGGGTCGAGGCGGTGACCTCGCCCTCCCGGTCGTCGGTGACGGTGGTCTGGCCGAGCCGGACGGTCGCCTCGTAGGTCTTGGCGGTGAGCATCAGATGGCCGAGCAGCCGGGTGGCCCGCTCGACCCCGATCACCAGTACGCCGGTGGCCATCGGGTCGAGGGTGCCGGCATGGCCGACCTTCCGCGTCCCGGCCAGCCACCGCAGCTTCGCGACCACCCCGTGCGAGGTGATGCCCTCCGGCTTGTCGACGATGACCAGGCCGTCCGGACCGGTGCCTTTGCGCTTCATCAAGTTCTTTCTGTCAAAGCCCTGCACAAAACGATCAACCACAGGCTGCCAACCTACCGACCGCACGGCCCCGCCGACCACGCAGCACGGCTGGCAGCCGGCGGCGGGCGGCGGAGGCGCCGGCGGATCAGTCCCGGCGGGCCCGCAACGCGGCGCGGAACCGCTGCACCACCACGTCGACGTCCTCCCGGGCGGAGAACCCGGCGGCGTAGACGTGGCCGCCGCCGCCCAGCTCCGCACAGGCGGCCGCGACGTCCACCGCACCCTTGGAACGGGAGGAGCCGCGCAGGGTGCCGTCCGGGTCCTGCTTGAGCACCAGCGCCACCTCGGCCTCGGCCGGGCGGCGCAGGATGTCGATCAGGCCCTCGATCTCCTCGACGGTCACGCTGAACAGCACCAGCTCCTGGTACGGCACCCAGGTCCACACCAGACCGAGGCCCTCCGCCGCCTCCGGCTCGTAGACGGCCCGGTCGAGCGCGCCGGCCAGCACCTTGAGGTAGCCGAAGGAGGAGGTGTCCCACAGCTGCCGCGAGATGAGGTCGTGCCGGATGCCGGTGGCCAGCAGCCGCCCGGCCAGCTCGTGGGTGGCGGGCGTGGTCGCCCGGTACCGGAACGAGCCGGTGTCGGTCGCGACACCGGTGTACAGGCAGGTGGCCAGGGACTGGTCCAGTTCGACGCCCAGCCGGCGCAGCAGCTCGTCCACCAGCACGGCGGTCGCCGGGGCGTCCGGGTCGATCAGCTGGTGGGTGCCGAAGCCGGGGTTGGAGGCGTGGTGGTCGAGGACGACCAGCACCGGGGCCGCGAAGGCCTTGTCGTGCAGCAGGCCCAGCCGGCTCTCCGCGGCGACGTCGAAGCAGAGCACCAGCTCGGGGGTGTCGGGCACCGCCGAGGCCGGCACGATCAGCTCCTGGCCGGGCAGGAAGGCCAGCGACTCGGGGACGATCTGCGGATCGTCGCCGAAGGAGACCCGGACCTCCTTGCCGAGGCCCTTCAGGGCCAGCCCGGCCGCCAGCGCGGAGCCGAGCGCGTCGCCGTCCGGGCAGATGTGGCAGATCAGGTCGATCGAGCGGGCCCGGCCGATCTCGGCGACCACCTGCTGCCACAGCAGCTCGAATCCGCTCTCCTCGGCGCGCGGCCCCGGAAGCACCGCGAGGGCACCCTCCACCATCTCGGTGGAGGATGCCCCCGTGGTCGAACCGGTACCGGCTGCCGAACCGGCCGCCGCCGGCTCACCCGCCATGACTACTCGTCCTCGTCGTCACGCTCGGACGCCGGAACCTTGTACGGGTCCGCGTCGCCGGCGAAGGCCGCGCCCGCGGCGCTGGTGCGCACCGCGGCGTCGATGGCCCTGGCCCGGTCGAGCAGGTCGTCGATGTTCCTGGCGTTCTCCGGCAGGGCGTCCGCGACGAAGGTCAGCGTCGGGGTGAAGCGCACCCCGGTCTGCTTGCCGACCTCGGAGCGGAGCACGCCCTTGGCGCTCTCCAGCGCGGCGGCCGTGGCCTCACGCTCGGTGTCGTCGCCGAAGACCGTGTAGAAGACGGTGGCCTCGCGCAGGTCCCCCGTCACCCGGGCGTCCGTGATGGTCACGAACCCGAGTCGCGGGTCCTTGATCCGGCGCTCCAGGGTCTGGGCGACGACCACCTGGATGCGGTCGGCGAGCTTGCGCGCCCTTGCGGTGTCGGTCACGTTGCCTCCTCGTGCAGTGGGCCGAGTACTCGGGCGTGCTGCGCGCCCATCGGGGCCCATGCCCCAAAGTACCGGCCCGCGCCCAGCCTTGTGGGCGCTCTCGGTCCTGATCTGTGTGAGAACGGCGACTCGCGCCGTCCGCGTCCACAGTTCTCATTCGTCGTCGTCGTTGTGGTAGCGCCTCCTGGCGGAGAGCAGCTGAACCTCGGGGCGGCCGGCGACAAACCGCTCACAGCTGTCCAGGATCTCGGTGATGTACCCGGCTTCGCCGGACACCACCGCGAGGCCGATCTCGGCCCGGCGGTGCAGATCCTGGTTCCCGGTCTCGGCAGCGCACACGCTGTACTTGCGCTGCAGTTCGGCCACGACGGGCCGCACGATCGACCGCTTCTCCTTGAGCGAGTGGACGTCGCCCAGCAGCAGGTCGAAGGTGAGTGTTCCCACGAACATGTGTGACAGGTCAGAGCCGACCTGGAAGGCCTCGGGGAGCGGTTCCCGAACGGGACCGCTCCCCGGACCCTACACAGCAGGACCGGGGCCGGTCGACGGAAATACCACCCGTCGACCGGCCCCGGCAGCCACTCGCTTACGCGCGCGGCTTCTCGCGCATCTCGTAGGTCTCGATGACGTCGTCGACCTTGATGTCGTTGAACGACCCCAGGGTCACACCGGCCTCGAAGCCCTCGCGGACCTCGGTCGCGTCGTCCTTGAAGCGACGCAGACCCTCGATGGTGAGGCTCTCCGCCACGACCTTGCCGTCGCGCAGCAGGCGGGCCTTGGCGTTGCGGCGGAGGATGCCGTCGCGGACCAGGACACCGGCGATGTTGCCGAACTTGGAGGAGCGGAAGACCTCGCGGATCTCCGCGGCGCCGAGGCGCACCTCCTCGTACTCCGGCTTGAGCTTGCCCTTGAGGGCGTTCTCGATCTCCTCGATCGCCTGGTAGATGACCGAGTAGTACCGGACGTCCACGCCTTCCTTGTCGGCCGCAGCGCGCGCACGGCCTTCGGCGCGCACGTTGAAGCCGATGATGATGGCGTCCGAGCCCATCGCCAGGTCCACGTCGGACTCGGTGATGGCACCCACACCGCGGTGCAGGACCCGGAGCTCGACCTCCTCGCCCACGTCCAGCTTGACGAGGGCGTCCTCGAGGGCTTCCACCGAACCGGAGACGTCACCCTTGATGATGAGGTTGAGCTGCTCGATGGAGCCGGCGGCGATGGCCTTGTCCAGGTCCTCCAGGGACACCCGGACCCGACGCTGCGCGAAGGCGGCGTTGCGGTCGCGGGCCGAGCGCTTCTCGGCGATCTGACGGGCGGTGCGGTCCTCGTCGACGACGATGAAGCTGTCGCCGGCGCGGGGCACCGAGGTCAGACCGAGCAGCAGCACCGGGCGGGACGGGCCGGCCTCGGCGAGGCTGTTGCCGTTCTCGTCCAGCATCGCGCGGACGCGGCCGTAGGCGTCGCCGACCACGATCGAGTCGCCGACGCGGAGGGTACCGCGCTGCACGAGGACGGTCGCCATGGCACCGCGGCCCTTGTCGAGGTGGGCCTCGATGGCGATACCCTGCGCGTCCTGCTCGGGGTTGGCCCGCAGGTCGAGCGAGGCGTCCGCGGTCAGGACCACGGCCTCCAGCAGCTGCTCGATGTTGAGGCCCTGGCGCGCGGAGATGTCGACGAACATGGTGTCGCCGCCGTACTCCTCGGCCACCAGACCGAACTCGGTCAGCTGACCGCGGACCTTGGTCGGGTCGGCACCCTCGACGTCGATCTTGTTGACGGCGACCACGATCGGCACACCCGCGGCCTTGGCGTGGTTGAGCGCCTCGACCGTCTGCGGCATGACACCGTCGTTGGCCGCGACCACCAGGATCGCGATGTCGGTGGACTTGGCACCACGGGCACGCATGGCGGAGAACGCCTCGTGACCCGGGGTGTCGAGGAAGGTGATCGGGCGCTGCTCGCCGTTCACCTCGGTGACCACCTGGTACGCACCGATGTGCTGGGTGATGCCACCGGCCTCGCCGGCCACCACGTTGGACTTGCGGATGGCGTCCAGCAGGCGGGTCTTACCGTGGTCGACGTGACCCATGACGGTGACGACCGGCGGGCGCGGGGCCAGCTGGTCCTCGTCGCCCTCGTTGGCACCGAAGTCGATGTCGAACGACTCCAGCAGCTCGCGGTCCTCGTCGTCCCGGCTGACGATCTCGAGCTGGAAGCCCATCTCGTCGGCCAGCAGCTGCAGCGTCGCGTCGGAGACCGACTGCGTCGCAGTGACCATCTCACCGAGGTTGAACATGACGGAGACGAGCGCGGCCGGGTTGGCGTTGATCTTCTCCGCGAAGTCCATCAGCGAGGCGCCGCTCGACAGGCGAACGGTCTGGCCGTTGCCGCGAGGCAGCATCACACCGCCGACGGACGGGGCCTGCATGGCCTCGTACTCCTGGCGCTTCGCCCGCTTCGACTTGCGACCACGGGCCGGACGGCCACCGGGGCCACGGCCGAAGGCACCCTGCGTGCCACCACGGGCACCCGGGCCACCGGGACGGCCGCCGAAGCCACCCGGACGCGGACCGAAGCCACCGCCGCCGCCCGGGGCACCGCCACCGGGACGGGGGCCGCCGAAGCCGCCACCGGCCGGACGCGAGCCCGGACCGGCCGGACGGCCCTGGAAGCCCGGACGGGCGCCACCGGCACCCGGACCACCCGGACGGCCACCGGGGCCACCCGGACCACGGCCACCGGGGCCGGGACGCGGGCCCGGACCGGCCGGACGCTGCGGCATCATGCCCGGGTTCGGACGCGGCATGCCCGACGGGGTCGGACGCGGGCCGGCCGGACGGGGCATGCCGTCGGGACGCGGAGCACCGGCACCGGGACCACCGGCACCCGGGGCACCCTGGCCACCGGGACGGGGACGGTCGCCACCCGGACGGGGAGCACCGGCACCCGGAGCACCCTGACCACCCGGACGCGGACGGTCGCCACCGGGACGGGGACGGTCGCCACCCGGACGGGGAGCACCGGCACCCGGAGCACCCTGACCACCCGGACGCGGACGGTCGCCACCCGGACGGGGACGGTCGCCGCCCTGGCCGGCCGGAGCACCCGGACGCGCGCCCGGCGCGCCGGGACGACGGTCGCCGGGGCGGGCCATACCGGTGGCACTGCCCGAGGTGAACGGGTTGTTGCCCGGACGCGGACCGGCCGGACGCGGGCCCGGACGGGCGCCACTGCCGGCGGCGGGAGCACCGGCGGCGGGGCCGCCGGCGGAGCGCGGGGCCTGGGTGGCCGGGCGCGGAGCCTCGGTCTCACCGGACACGGGGGCCGGCGAGGAGAACTCGGCCGCCGGAGCGGCCGGGGCCGCAGCCGCGGGACGCGGCGCCGGGCGCGGGCCCGGTGCCGGAGCACCGGCCGGCTTGGACGCGGCGGCGGGCGCGGCCGGAGCCGCGGGGGCCGCGGCCGCAGGGGTCGGACGGGGACCGGGGGTCGCGCTGGGGCGCGGACCCGGGGTCGGTGCACCCGGCTTGGGTGCGCCCGCGGCCGAACCGGCCGAGGGCTGGGGCGCCGCGGGCTTCCGCGGGCCCGGCTTGGCAGCAGAGCCACCACCGGTGGGGGCAACGCCAAGCGCGTCAGTCAACTTGCGCACGACCGGCGCCTCGATCGTCGAGGACGCCGAACGGACGAACTCGCCCAGCTCGGTGAGCTTGGCCATGACGGCCTTGCTCTCCAAACCAAGCTCCTTGGCGAGCTCGTAAACCCGGACCTTAGCCACTTCACTCCTGTCTTGAGTCCGGGGGTCTCGTCCGCCGGACTGTCGCTACTTCATGGGCGTACCCATCGCGTACTCATCGCGTACTCATCGAGTGCTCATCGCAATCTCGACCTACTTCCACATCGCGAGGTACCTGACTGGTGGCACGACGTACGGCTGCCCGTGCGCCGTGCTTGTTGCGGTGGTTCTCCGCCGCGCGAGCGGCGCGCTGTCACGGGGAGCTGTCGCTCACCCGCTCCTCGATGAACTCACGGAGCCGCTCGGTGTCGAGCGCGCCCTGGAGCCGGAAGGCCCGGGGGAACGCCCGTCGGCGGACCGCGAGGTCGAGACAGGCCGGTTCGGGATGCAGATGCGCTCCCCGGCCCGGCAGTGCGCCACGTGGATCAGGGACGCAGACGCCCTCGACCGCCGTGACACGCAACAGCTGGTGCTTGGCCGCGCGCTTGCGGCAGCCCACGCAGGTGCGTTCCGGGCGTGCTCGGACATGCGTCCGGCCAGACGAAGGCAAGTCTACCCCTCCGGAGGGACATGGCGCCGCCCCGCCGATTCCGGGGGGAACGGCGGGGGGCTCCGACAACAACGACTACTCGGCCGGGGACTCCGGCTCGGCGCCCTCGGTGTCCGGTCGGATGTCGATCCGCCAGCCCGTCAGACGGGCGGCCAGACGGGCGTTCTGCCCTTCCTTGCCGATCGCCAGCGACAGCTGGTAGTCCGGCACGATCACCCGTGCGGAGCGCTGCGCCAGGTCGACGATCTCCACACTCGTCACCCGAGCGGGGGACAGCGCCGCGGCGACCATCTCGCGCGGGTCCTCCGACCAGTCGACGATGTCGATCTTCTCGCCGTGCAGCTCGCCCATCACCGCGCGCACCCGGGCACCCATCGGGCCGATGCAGGCGCCCTTGGCGTTCAGCCCCTGGCGGCGCGACCAGACCGCGATCTTCGTCCGGTGGCCGGCCTCACGGGCGATCGCAGCGATCTCCACACTGCCGTCCGCGATCTCCGGGACCTCCAGCGCGAACAGCTTCCGGACCAGGTTGGGGTGGGTGCGCGACAGCGTCACCGACGCCCCGCGGACACCCCGGCGCACGGCCACGACGTAGCACTTCAGCCGGGTGCCGTGGCGGTAGTCCTCGCCCGGGACCTGCTCCTGCGGCGGCAGGATGGCCTCCAGCTTGCCGATGTCGACCAGCACGTTCTTCGGGTCGTTGCCCTGCTGGACGACACCGGTGACGATGTCGCCCTCCTTGCCCGCGTACTCGCCGAAGGTCTGGTCGTCGGCGGCGTCGCGCAGCCGCTGCATCATGACCTGCATGCCGATGCTGGAGGCGATCCGGCCGAAGCCGCTCGGGGTGTCGTCGAACTCCTTCGGCTCGACGCCCTCGTCCAGCTCCGACGCGTCCTCGGTGGCCCAGACCGTCACATGGCCGGACTGGCGGTCCAGCTCGACCCGGGCGCGGCGGCGCGAGCCCTCGGTGCGGTGGTACGCGGTGAGGAGGGCCGACTCGATCGACTCGACCACGAGGCCGAAGGGGATGTTCTTCTCGCTGACCAGCGTGCGCAGGGCACTCATGTCGATGTCCACGGCTACGCCTCCTCGTCTTTCGTCACGTTCTTCATGGTGCGGTCGGTGCGCAGGTCGTCACTCCGCACCGTCGTCCCCCTCTTCGAGCAGCTCGTCGAGCTGCTCGTCGTCCTTGCGGTTGAACTCCACCTGGACGCGAGCACGGGCGACCTCGGCGTACTCCAGTCGGCGCTCCTTGGCCCGGCCGCGGCCCTTGACCGGCTGCACCTCGACCAGGGCGCCGTCCTCGTCGGCCGACAGCACCCGGGCGACGATCTCCCCGCCGTCGACCAGGTGGATCTTGGCCAGCCGGCCCTCGGCGCGGATCCAGTGCCGGGGCAGGTCCAGCGGACGCTCCGCACCCGGCGAACCGACCTCCAGCACGTAGGCGCCGGAACCCATCACGTCCGACTCGTCCAGGGCCTCGCCGACCAGCCGGCTGAACTCGGCAACGGTGTCCAGGTCCACGCCGCCGTCGGCGTCCACGTCGATCTGCACCTGGCGGCGGCTGCCCGCCTGGGTGACCTTGACGTCCTCCAGGTCCAGGCCCGACTGCGCGGCCAGCGGCTCCAGCAACGCACGCAGCCGGTCGATGTGGGTGGTGCTCATCCGGGTGGACTCCTCGGCCGCGTCTGCTGTTGTCGGAAGGTCGCACCGCACCCACCGGCGCCGTTCCGGCGCGCGGCCGGGTCGCGGCAGCTCGGCCCAAAGCCTAGCCGGTGAACCGCCCAACCACCGATTCCGCCCCCGGCAGCGCCACCCCCGCCCGGCCCGGTGCGAGCAAGCTCACACGGGCCGCCCGCGCCCGCCGGGAGGGCAATCCACGCCCACACAGGTGAGGATTCTGTAATCATTCACGCCAGCGAGGGCAGGCCGTCCTCCCGTACCCGCCCCGGAGTGACACCCATGCAGCCGCGCAGCCGCCGGACCTTCCTGGCCCTCGGGCTGCTCCTCGTCGGCGGAGCGCTGACCGCCTGCACCGACACGCACCCCCAGGACCCGGGCCGCCCGGCCGGGGACCACCGGCGGCCCGACCCCGACGAGCCGGTCCGCCGGCGCGCCCTCGACGCCACCGACGCCCTGCTGGCCGCCTACGACGCCCTGCTCCCGCAGGCCCCCCAGCTCCAGCCGCTGCGCGAGGACGTCGCCCGCCACCGCGCGGCCCTGGACACCGCCACCCCCGCGCCGACGCCCTCCACCGGCACCGGCACCCCGGGCGCCACCGCTTCCGGCACCACCCCCGGCGCCACCGCGTCCACCGCGGCCGCCGCCGCACCCACCACCGCCGCGCTGGCCTCCCTCGAACGCCAGACCGCCCAGGCCCGGCTGGCCGACCTGGGCGCCGCCTCCCCGCCACTGGCCCGCCTGCTGGCCTCGGTCTCCGCGGCCGGCGTCCTGCACGCCGTGGCCCTCGGCGACGCCGCCCCGGCCGCTGCCGCCGCCCCGGCACCGTCCGCCTCCGCGTCGCCGTCCGCCTCCACCTCCGCGTCCGCGTCCCCGTCCGCCGGCGGCGCGGCCGCCCCCTTCCAGGACGCCCTCGGCGCCGAGCACGCCGCCGTCTACGGCTACGGCGTGGTCGGTGCCCGCCTCTCCGACGACGGGCAGCGCACCGCGGCCCGTACCGCCCTGGCCGCCCACCAGGCCCGCCGCGACGCCTGGCAGCGCCTCCTCGCCGGCGGCGGCGCCACCCCCGACCCGGCGGCCGCCGGCTACCGGCTCCCCTTCCCGGTCACCGACGCGGCCTCCGCCGGCCGCCTCGCCGCCCACCTGGAAACCCGCCTGGCCACCGTCTACGCCGACCTGGTCGCCGCCGTCCCCACCCCCCAGCGACCGCTGGCCGCCGACGCCCTGCGCGAATCCGCCCTCCGCGCCCACCAGTGGGGCGCCGCCCCCACCGCCTTCCCC
>NZ_LGDO01000489.1:0-43680 GCF_001279805.1 Streptomyces sp. XY431 | reverse complement strand
GGGGGTGGCGGGCCGGCCGAAGTGGCCGTGCGGGGGCAGCGGGGCGGCGGCGGGGGCGGCCACCGGCGCGGGGGCGGCCGGGGCGGACACCGGGACCGGCGCGGCAGCCGGGCCGGTCGACCCGGACGCTCCGGACGGTACGACGGTCGCGGCCGCCGCGGGTACGGCGGCAGCGCGCGGACCGGGCAGCGGACGGGCGGCCGGAGCAGCCGCCGGATCCACCTGGTCGAGCGGATCCACCGGGTGGAGAGTGTCGTGGAAGTCGGCCGCCATCGCGGCCCGTCGGCGCCGTTCGATGACGGCGGCCGCGCTCGCCACCACGGCCATGCCCTTGGCCACGGCCTTGAAGGCCTTTCCGCCCCGCGCCATGCTCGCTACCACTTCTCCCCGCCGGAGCCGCCCGATGCGGCGGCACGCCGTGGGTCGCGCCACGGCCGTCAGGGATAGACGCTACCCGGCCGCGGTGCGGTGAGTCCGCCGGGTGAGCGGGATCCGCCCGGGTTCTTGCGGCCGGGGCCGGTCGGGCCGGGGGTGATTCCGGGGCAAACCATCATGTCCCCGGTGGTTTCAGGCACAGGACAGCGGGGAGGAGTCGAGCGGGAACCAGGAGCCAACTGTCGGCGGACCGGCCGGCGCGGGGAGCCACCAGGACCCCTCCCCGTCCCCGCGTCCGCACCAGGACCGCACCGCCCGTGGGCGCCATGGTCAGCGCCACCCGGGCGGCGCGGCCCGCTCCCCGGGCCGACAGGCACCCGGAGCGACAAGGCACCCGGAGCATTCCGGCCCCGGCCTCGACCCCGGAAAAGCGGAAACGCCGCGGCCCCCCGATCGTGATCGGGGGGCCGCGGCGGGCGTTCCTAGTACCAGTGGTGCGACTGCCAGAACGACCAGGCGCCACAGGGGCTGCCGTAGCGGCTGTTCATGTAGCCGAGACCCCACTGGATCTGGGTGGCCGGGTTGGTGCGCCAGTCGGCGCCGGCCGAGGCCATCTTGGAGCCGGGCAGCGCCTGGACCAGGCCGTACGCGCCGGAGCTCTTGTTGGTGGCGGTGTAGTTCCAGCCGCTCTCGCGCTTCACGATCTGGCTGAAGCACTGGAACTGCGAGTCGCTGCCGATGATCTGCTGGGCCAGCTCCTGCACCGAACCGGGGCTGACCGATACCGGCGGAGTCGACGGAGCGCTGTCGGTGGCGGCCATCGCCGAACGCGCCTTGGAGCGGTTGGCGGCGGCCTCGTCGGCCTTCCGCTTCTCCTCGGCAGCCTTCGCGGCCTTCTCCGCCTCGACCTTGGCGGCAGCGTCGGCGGCCTCCTTGGCGGCGGCGTCGGCCTTGGCCTGCGCCTCGGCGGCGGCCTGCTGGCGCGCAGCCTCTTCGGCGGCCTTCTGCTCGGCTGCGGCCTTGGCCGCAGCGTCGGCAGCGGCCTGCTGGGCGGATGCCTGCGTGCCGATGTTGTCGCTGATGGTCTGCGCCTGGGCGCCGGAGGGGACTTCGGCAAGCAGCGTCGCGCCGGCGACATCAATCGTCTGCGTCGTCTTGCCCTCGCTGCCCGACGCCATACCCACCACGGCACCAACTGCGGTGACGGCGGTGGCGGAGGCGACAGCAACTCCCCGGACCGAGATCCGAGTCACATGGATTCCTTCCAGCATCGCCCACGCGTGACCGTACAGGCGCAACATGCCCCTTGGCGCTGCCCTCCGTACGGTGCTGGTCACGGGAGGTACTGACCCGGCGTCCGGTCGAGGTGAGGCGACCGGGCGTTGTGATCGGGCGGCGTACGGCTCAGGTCTTCAATTGTGCGCCCACCGACCGGAGTTGGTGGACCGTCCGGGCCGGACCCCCGGTCTCCCGGAAGCCCTGCCATGCCGTACGCGGGGCCTGACAGAACCCTCACCATGCCGCACCGGGCACTGTCGACGCAATTCCCTGTTGCGTGGCGGATGTCACATTCACCGTACCGGCGTTCACCGGACAGAAACCACGCGATGTGATGAAAGGGACAAGGGCCCGCTCCATCAGGAGCGGGCCCTATACCGGGATTTGACTGTTTTGTCCCTAACTGCCCGTTGGCTTCCGGAAAGTCCGGAAAGTCCGGATCAGGGCTGGACGTCCTCCAGCATCTCCGTCACCAGCGCCGCGATCGGCGAGCGCTCCGAGCGGGTCAGCGTGATGTGGGCGAACAGCGGGTGCCCCTTCAGCTTCTCCACCACCGCCACCACGCCGTCGTAGCGGCCGACCCGGAGGTTGTCGCGCTGGGCGACGTCGTGGGTGAGGACCACTCGCGAGCCCTGGCCGATCCGGGACAGCACCGTCAGCAGGACGTTGCGCTCCAGCGACTGCGCCTCGTCCACGATCACGAAGGCGTCGTGCAGGGAACGCCCTCGGATGTGGGTGAGCGGCAGGACCTCCAGCATCCCCCGGGAGATGACCTCCTCGATCACGTCCGGGGTGGTGACGGCGGACAGGGTGTCGAAGACCGCCTGCGCCCAGGGGCTCATCTTCTCCGACTCGGAGCCCGGCAGGTAGCCGAGCTCCTGCCCGCCGACCGCGTACAGCGGCCGGAACACCATCACCTTGCGGTGCTGCTGCCGCTCCAGGACCGCCTCCAGACCGGCGCACAGCGCCAGCGCGGACTTGCCGGTACCGGCCCGGCCGCCCAGCGAGACGATGCCGACCTCCGGGTCGAGCAGGAGGTCCAGCGCCACCCGCTGCTCGGCGCTGCGCCCGCGCAGGCCGAACGCCTCGCGCTCGCCGCGCACCAGCCGGACCCGGCCGTCGCCGGTGACCCGGCCGAGCGCCTTGCCGCGCTCGGAGGTGAGCACCAGCCCGGTGTGCACGGGCAGCTCGTCGGCGCCGGCGACGTCCACCCCGGCGTCGTGGCCGGCCGCGAACAGCGCGTCCACGTCGTCGGCGGCCACGTGCAGCTCGGCCATGCCGGTCCACCCGGAGGTGATCGCGAGCTCGGCGCGGTACTCCTCGGCGAGCAGGCCCACCGAGGACGCCTTGATCCGCAGCGGGAGGTCCTTGGAGACGACGGTGACGTCGTACCCCTCGGCCTGGAGGTTGCGTGCCACCGCCAGGATCCGGGTGTCGGCCTCGCCGCCGCCGGCCCGGTAGCCGACCGGCAGTATCGAGGTGTCCGAGTGGTTGAGCTCGACCCGGATGGAACCGCCGAGCTCGCCGACCGGGATCGGCTCGTCGAGACGCCCGAACCGGATCCGGAAGTCGTCGAGCAGTCGCAGCGCCTGGCGGGCGAAATAGCCCAGCTCCGGGTGGTGCCGCTTGGCCTCCAGTTCGGTGACCACGACCACGGGGAGGACGACCTCGTGCTCCTCGAAGCGGGTCATGGCCAGCGGGTCCGCCAGCAGCACACTGGTGTCGAGAACGTACGTCCGCCGGTCTGGTGTCCGGCGGCTCTTGGAACTGACCACTAGGCCTCCAGGGCGGATGACCCTGCGTCATCCGCGGCAAGCCGGCCCCGCTGCCCCGGTGGCCTCGGAGCCGGTCTGATCGGAGTATTCCCAGGCGGGGGGCGGTGCATTCGCGCCCCCGGAGAACTGACGGATCATTGCGGGTGAACGTTTGGCCTCGCCCTGCCACCGGGTAGGCCAGCTCTTACGGCGGTCAATCCCGACGCCCCGCAGGACGCCGCTTCCCGACGCGTCGCGAGGGCACCGTCGCGGCGCGCGAATACACCGCGGTACGACGCGAGGGCGACGCCCCCGTCAGAGCCCCAGCCGCCGGTTGCGCTGCTCGAAGGCGCGCAGCGCCCGCAGGAAGTCCACCTTGCGGAAGGCCGGCCAGTACGCCTCGCAGAAGTAGAACTCGCTGTGCGCGCTCTGCCAGAGCAGGAAGCCGGACAGCCGCTGCTCGCCCGAGGTGCGGATGACCAGGTCCGGGTCGGGCTGCCCCTTGGTGTACAGGTGCTCGGCGATGTGCTCGACGTCCAGGACCTCGGCCAGCTCCTCGATCGAGGTGCCCCGGCCGGCGTGCTCCTGGAGCAGCGAGCGGACGGCGTCGGCGATCTCGTGCCGGCCGCCGTAGCCGACGGCCACGTTGACCGTGATGCCCTCGATGCCCGCGGTCTCGTCGGCGGCGCGCTTCAGGACGTCGGCGGTGTGCTGCGGCAGCAGGTCCAGCGCGCCGACCGGGTTGACCCGCCAGCGGCGGGCGGCGGCCAGGCCGGTGACGGCGTCCTCGATGATGCCGAGCAGCGGGACCAGCTCGTCGGCCGGGCGGGAGAGGTTGTCGGTGGAGAGCATCCACAGGGTGACGACCTTGACGTGGGTCTCGTCGCACCAGCCGAGGAACTCGCTGATCTTGTCGGCGCCGCGCTGGTGGCCGTAAGCGGTGGAGCCGCCGGTCGCCTTGGCCCAGCGGCGGTTGCCGTCGAGGATCACCCCGATGTGGTGCGGAGTGCGGGCGAGGTGCACCTCGACCCGGCGGCCGTAGAGGCCGTACATCCCGTCCAGCAGGACGCGCAGACCCGGCGTGCGTTCGACGACATCGCGCAGACCCATGGTTTTCGGCCCCTCCGTGCTCACTTCAGCGGGTGCTTCAGAACCCCCGGCGCAGCCTACTCCCGCGCTGTGGTGGCAGGGAAAGCCGCAGGTCGCGGGAGGGTCACGGTCCTGTGCGGACTATGTCGCCGCGCGCCGGGCGCGGGTGGCCGGAACGTACCCGGAACGTACCCGTGCGGCGCCCCGGGGGCGGGCGGGGGAACGCCCGGCGGCCGGATACGGAACGGTCTCTCCTTCCTTAAGGAATCCGTAAGCCGACGGTTCAATGCTTGACGACCCCCAATGGTCTAGTCCAGCTTTTGTGCCAGGGCGGAACGGCGTACCGGAACCGCCCCTCTCGAGGCAGTACTGCGGACCTCCCCTCCCCCACACGCGGCCGCCGCGCCCCCCACCGCGGCGGCCGCTCCTCCCCCACAGGAGCGCACCTCCATGGCCCGTACGCTGAACCGGCCCGCGTCGCACAAGCGCCGCCGCGGCCCCGTCCCGGCCCTCGCGGCCGGCGCCACCGCCCTGGCCCTGGCCGGCACCGGCCTCGCCCTCTTCGCCGGGGGCGCCAACGCGGCCGCCGGGAACCTCGTCGCCAACGGCGGCTTCGACGGCTCGCTGGGCGGCTGGACCTGTACCGGCTCCGCGAGCGCCGTCACCACGCCGGTCCACTCCGGCTCGGGCGCGCTGCAGGCCACCCCCGGCGCGGCGGACACCGCCGAGTGCACGCAGACCATCAGCGTGCTGCCCAACACCAGCTACACCCTGAGCGCCTGGGTCCAGGGCCCCTACGTCTACCTCGGCGCGCGCGGCACCGGCGGCACCGACCCGAGCAGCTGGTCCAACCAGAACAGCTGGAACCAGCTCTCCTCCACCTTCACCACGGGCGCGAACGTCCGGAGCGTCACCGTCTACCTGCACGGCTGGTACGGCCAGAGCGCCTACCTCGCCGACGACGTGGTGCTGAGCGGCCCCGGCGGCACCTCCACCCCGAGCCCGACCGCCACCCCGACGGCCACCCCCACGCCGACGCCCACGGCGACCGCCACCCCCACGGCGACCACGACCCCGACCGCGACCGCCACCCCCACGGCGACCGCCACGCCGACCCAGACCGCGACCCCGACCCCCACCGCAACCAGCACCGGCAACCCCACCACCGGGCTGCCCAAGCACGTCGTCACCGGCTACTGGCACAACTTCGACAACAAGGGCAACAACCTCCAGAAGCTGAGCGACGTCCAGAGCGCGTACGACATCATCGCGGTGTCCTTCGCCGACGCCGTCGCCAACCGCCCCGGCGCCGTCACCTTCAAGCTGGACGCCGAGCTCTCGGCCGGTCTCGGCGGCTACACCGACGCCCAGTTCCGCGCCGATGTGAAGGCCAAGCAGGCGGCCGGCAAGAAGGTCATCATCTCCATCGGCGGCCAGAACGGCGCCATCCAGGTCAACGACGCCGCCGCGGCGGCCACCTTCGTCGACACCGCCGCCGCCGTGATCAAGGACTACGGCTTCGACGGCCTGGACGTCGACCTGGAGAACGGCCTCAACGCGACCTACCTCGCGGACGCGCTGCACGCCCTGCAGGCCAAGGTCGGCCCGAACTTCGTCCTGACGATGGCCCCGGAGACCATCGGGATGTACTCCACCGCCGGCTCCTACTTCCAGCTGGCGCTGAAGACCAAGGACATCCTGACCGTCGTCAACACCCAGTTCTACAACTCGGGCGGCATGAACGGCTGCGACGGCAAGGTCTACAACCAGGGCACCATCGACTTCATCACCTCGCAGGTCTGCACCCACATCCAGGGCGGCCTGCGGCCCGACCAGGTCGGCATCGGCGTCCCGGCCTCCGGCAAGGCGGCCGGCGGCGGCTACGTCGCGCCGAGCGTCGTCAACAACGCGCTGGACTGCCTGGCCACCGGCAAGAACTGCGGCAGCTTCGTCCCGCCGGCCAAGTGGCCGACCATCCGCGGCGCGATGACCTGGTCCACCAACTGGGACTCCGTCAACGGGAACGCCTTCTCCAACACGGTCGGCCCGTTCGTCCACCAGATGCCGTAACCCGAGGACCGCACCCCCACGGCGCGCCTCCCCTTGAGGGTGGGGCCTGCGCGCCGGCGCCGGGCCCGCCGTACCCGACCGGTACGGCGGGCCCGTCCGCGTCCCCCGGTGGACACCGGCGGACCCGGGCCCCCGCGCCTCAGCCGGAGTGCCCGAGCACCGCCACCAGGGTGCCGAGCAGCATGAACGGACCCAGCGGCACCTCCCGGCCGCGCACCGGCCGGCGCCGCACCAGGGCCACCAGCAGGACGCCGACCGACCAGAGCCCGGCCAGCAGCACGAAGGCGGCCAGGCCGGCCAGCGCGGCGGACCAGCCGTACCGGCCGAGCAGTGCCCCTAGGCCGAGCGCCAGCACCGTGTCCCCCGGGCCCATCCGCCCCAGCTGGACCGGGACTTCGAACAGCACCCCGGCCGAGAGCGCCACCAGCAGGCAGCGCAGCAGCGTCCCCGGGCTGCCGTCCATCAGCTCCAGCACCGTCAGCAGCAGCGCGAGGCCCGCCGCCAGCGTCCAGGTGAGCGGGTAGGGCAGCCGGTGCACCCGGGCGTCGGTGAAGCCGAGCACCACTCCGGGGCCGGCCAGCCAGAGCAGCAGCACCGCGTCCGCCGGGTGGGCCGCGGTGAGCGCGGCGGCGGCCGCGGCGGCGGTGACCGCCTCCACCCGCCACGGGCCCGGGCCGAGTCCGGTCCGGCAGCCCGGACAGCCGCCGGTGGGCGGCAGGCCGCGCAGGGCGCGCCCGCAGGCCGGACAGGCCAGGCACCACGGCTGCTCCTCGGGCACGGCGTACCGCACCACCAGTCCGCGCAGGGCCGGTGCCACCAGCAGCCCCGCCAGGACCGCTCCCAGCACGATCGCGATCACGGCTTGCCCCCTTGTCCTCCGGTGGCGGTACGATCCGGCAGGTTCCGCTCCGGAACCGACCGGACACCGTCCGCGTCCGACACTGACGGCACCTCGGATCCTCGGATCCACGGCGCCGCACCGACCACATCATCCACGGGGGAGACATACCTTGACGAAGCTTCGGAGCACTCTGCGCGCGGCCGTTCCGGTGGCCGCGCTCGCGCTCGCACTGACCGCCTGCGGTCCGGAGAACGACGACCCGGCCGTCACCGCCGCCCCGACCTCCGCCCCGGCGGGCGGCAGCACCGCCGCCCCGACCGGCGCCGCGCCCACCTCGGCCCCGGCCGGCGGGATCACCGCGGCCCCGACGGCCGCCGCCCCGTCCTCGGCCCCCGCGGCCGGTGCGGCGGGCGGCGCGGCCGGCGGCGGCAGCCCGACCGCCGGCGGCCTGCCCTCGGCCGCTACCAGCGGCAACCCGATCGGCGGGACGAGCGGCGGCGGCAGCAAGATCACCTTCGACAACCCGCTCGCGCCCACCGCCACCGGCAGCTACCTCGGCAAGACCAAGGCCGACGTCACACCGGTCTCGGTGGTCAAGGGCACCGCGGCCGAGATCGCGCCGTACAACTGGAAGCCGGCCGACACCGCGGGCAAGACCCCGTACTACGTGACGGTCAACTTCACCAACAGGACCGGCGCCCCGCTGCAGGACGAGTACTTCATGATGCGGTTCAAGGTGCAGACCGAGCCCAAGGGCACCGGCATCCTGTCCGCCCCGACCGTCCTGCGGTCGATCCCGCAGTGCGACACCGGCAAGAAGCCGGGCACCCTGGCCGACGGGGAGACCCAGCAGCAGTGTGCCGTCTATCTCGTTCCGGACGGCACCCCGCCGCAGTTCCTCGTCTTCGGTAGCGTTCTGGACACCCAGCCGCTGATCTGGAAGGCCGGCTGAGCCCTCCGCCTCCCGATCGAAGGGGTGGCGGATCAGCAGCGTCCGGGCGGTCCGGCGGGTGTCCCACGACACGCGCCGGGCCGCCCGTTCGTGCCCCTAAAGTAGGCAGGCATGCAGGTCATCCAGTCCAGCAAGCTCGCCAATGTCTGCTACGACATCCGCGGTCCGGTGCTCGACGAGGCGATGCGGCTGGAGGAACAGGGCCACCGCATCCTGAAGCTCAACACCGGCAATCCCGCGCTGTTCGGCTTCGACGCACCGCCGGAGATCCTCCAGGACATCCTGCGCAACCTCTCCTCCGCGCACGGGTACGGCGACTCCAAGGGCCTGCTCTCCGCCCGCCGCGCCGTGGTGATGCACTACGAGGAGCGCGGGCTGCACGGCCTGACGGTCGAGGACGTCTTCCTCGGCAACGGCGTCTCCGAGCTGATCCAGCTGGCGATGACCGCGCTGCTGGACGACGGCGACGAGGTGCTCGTCCCGGCCCCGGACTACCCGCTGTGGACGGCCTCCGTCTCGCTGGCCGGCGGCACCGCCGTGCACTACCGCTGCGACGAGCAGTCCGACTGGTACCCGGACCTCGCCGACGTCGAGGCCAAGGTCACCGACCGGACCAGGGCGATGGTGGTGATCAACCCGAACAACCCCACCGGCGCGGTCTACCCGCGCGAGGTGCTGGAGGGGCTGGTCGAGATCGCCCGCCGGCACCAGCTGGTGATCTACGCGGACGAGATCTACGACAAGATCCTCTACGACGACGCCGAGCACGTCCCGCTGGCCACCCTGGCCCCCGACCTGTTCTGCGTCACCTTCAACGGCATGTCCAAGTCCTACCGGGTGGCGGGCTTCCGCTCGGGCTGGATGGTGCTCTCCGGGGACCGCACCCGGGCCCGCAGCTATGTCGAGGGCCTGACCGTCCTGGCCTCGATGCGGCTGTGCGCCAACATGCCGGCCCAGCACGCGGTGGCCGCGGCGCTCGGCGGACGGCAGTCGATCAAGGACTTGGTGCTGCCCGGCGGGCGGCTGCTGGAGTCCCGGGACGCCGCGTACCGGCTGCTCAACGAGATCCCCGGGGTCAGCTGTGTGAAGCCGAGGGGCGCGCTGTACGCCTTCCCCCGGCTGGACCCGAAGGTGTTCAAGATCAAGGACGACGCCCGGATGGTGCTCGACCTGCTGCGGGCCGAGCGGATCCTGCTGGTCCAGGGCTCCGGCTTCAACTGGCCCGAGCCGGACCACTTCCGGCTGGTCACCCTGCCGCGCGCGGAGGAGATCACCGACGCGGTCACCCGGATCGGCGTCTTCCTGAGCGGCTACACCCAGCCGTAGGGCAGTGCCTGCCACGAGGCACCACGGGGTGCCCGGAAAAGCGCTACGGCCGGAGCCCCGGTCGGGCGATCTCCTTGGTCGGGGAAAGATCGTCCGTCGGGTCTCCGGCCGTCCTGTCGCTGACCGGTGCGCGTTTCGTGCGGCACACCGGCCTCTCTACCGCTCCTGCTGAGGCTCAGGCTCAGCCGAGGCGGGCGACCAGGTCTCGGTACTCGTCCCACAGCTCGGCGGGCGTGTGCTCACCGAACATCTCCAGGTGCGCCGGGACGAGCGCGGCCTCCTGACGCCAGATGTCGGCGTCGACGGTGAAGAGCAGGTCGAGGTCCTCCTTCGACAGCTCCAGGCCGTCCAGGTCGAAGCCCTCGACGGTCGGCAGCACGCCGATCGGGGTCTCGACGCCCGCGCCGTCACCCTCCAGGCGCTCGACGATCCACTTCAGCACGCGGCTGTTCTCGCCGTAGCCCGGCCAGACGAACTGACCGTCGGCGTTCTTGCGGAACCAGTTCACGTAGTAGATCTTCGGCAGCTTGGCGGCGTCCGCCGAGGCGCCGATCTTCAGCCAGTGGGCGAAGTAGTCGCCCATGTTGTAGCCGCAGAACGGCAGCATCGCGAACGGGTCGCGACGCAGCTCGCCGACGGTGCCCTCGGCGGCGGCGGTCTTCTCGGAGGCGATGTTGGCGCCGAGGAAGACACCGTGCTGCCAGTCGAAGGACTCGGTCACCAGCGGGACGGCGGTGGCCCGGCGGCCGCCGAACAGGATCGCCGAGATCGGCACACCCGCCGGGTCCTCCCACTCGGGGGCGATGGTCGGGCACTGCGCGGCCGGGACGGCGAAACGGGCGTTCGGGTGGGCCGCCGGGGTGCCGGACTCCGGCGTCCAGTCGTCGCCCCGCCAGTCGATCAGGTGGGCCGGCTTCTCGTCGGTGAGGCCCTCCCACCACACGTCGCCGTCGTCGGTGAGCGCGACGTTGGTGAAGACGGTGTTGCCCCAGAGGGTGTCGATCGCGTTGGCGTTGGTGTCGACACCGGTGCCCGGCGCGACGCCGAAGAAGCCGGCCTCGGGGTTGATGGCGTACAGGCGGCCGTCGGCGCCGAAGCGCATCCAGGCGATGTCGTCGCCGATCGTCTCGACCTTCCAGCCCGGGATGGTGGGCTGGAGCATCGCCAGGTTGGTCTTGCCGCAGGCCGACGGGAAGGCGGCGGCCGCGTACTTGACCTCGCCCGACGGCGGGGTGAGCTTCAGGATGAGCATGTGCTCGGCCAGCCAGCCCTCGTCACGGGCCATGGTCGAGGCGATGCGCAGCGCGTAGCACTTCTTGCCCAGCAGGGCGTTGCCGCCGTAGCCGGAGCCGAAGGACCAGATCTCGCGGGTCTCCGGGAAGTGCGAGATGTACTTGGTGCTGTTGCACGGCCACGGCACGTCCGCCTGGCCCTCGGCCAGCGGGGCGCCGACGGTGTGCACGGCCTTGACGAAGTCGCCGTCCTCGCCGAGCTGGTCCAGCACCGCGCGGCCCATGCGGGTCATCACGCGCATCGACACCGCGACGTAGGCGGAGTCGGTGATCTCGACGCCGTACGCGGCCAGCGGGGAGCCGACCGGGCCCATCGAGAAGGGGACGACGTACATGGTGCGGCCCTTCATGGCGCCGCGGAACAGGCCCTGCTCGCCCTGGAAGATCTCCCGCATCTCGGCGGGGGCCTTCCAGTGGTTGGTCGGGCCGGCGTCCTTCTCCTGCTCGGAGCAGATGAAGGTCCGGTCCTCGACCCGCGCCACGTCCGTGGGGTCGGAGGCGGCGTAGTAGGAGTTGGGTCGCTTGTCCTCGTTGAGCTTCTTGAAAGTGCCCTGGGCGACGAGCAGGTCCGCGAGGCGCTGGTACTCCTCCTCGGAACCGTCGCACCATTCGACGCGGTCCGGCTGGGTGATCTCCGCAATCTCGCGCACCCACGCCAGCAGACGCTGGTGGCGGGTCGGCGCGGCGCTGAGAGCAGCCGAGTTCTCGTTCGACACGATCGCTCCGTTTCACGCCATCCCGGCGGGGAGACGGCGTAGCGGGGGTTGAGGGTGCTTGCAGCGTAGCTCCGCACCTTGGGCCGGAACGCGGCAAGAAGGCAAAGTTGACGCATCTTTTACTACAGTAAGGATGATTACCAGCCAGTAGCAGACCACCCCAAGGGGCCTCGGGCCCCCTCCACCCCCTCCACCAATGCTCCAAAACGTCCAAGTCGTGATGAGCGCCACTTCCTACGACCGAGTAACCTACGGATCCGTAGGTAGCGGGTAGCATGCGGCTCATGACTGCTGAGCTCCTGGAGAGCGCGGAGCCTGCGCCGCTCAAGCCGAAGTGGCGCGGCTGGCTGCACGCCGCGATGTTCCCCGCCACCGTCGCCGCCGGGATCGTGCTGATCTGCCTGGCCGAACCGGGGCCCGCGAGAGTCGCGTGCGCGATCTACTCGGCCAGCGCCTGGCTGCTCTTCGGGGTCAGCGCGGTCTACCACCGGTTCACCTGGGGCCCGCGCGGCGACGCGATCCTGCGCCGGCTGGACCACGCGAACATCTTCCTGATCATCGCCGGCACCTACACGCCGTTCACCATCCTGCTGCTGGACGGCGCCGCCCGGCAGCTGCTGCTCTGGGCGGTCTGGGGCGGTGCGCTGGCGGGGATCGCGTTCCGGGTCTTCTGGGTCGGTGCGCCGCGCTGGCTCTACACGCCGGTGTACATCGCGCTGGGCTGGGCCGCCGCGTTCTTCCTGCCCGACTTCCTGCACGCGGGCGGGGTCGCGGTCATCGTGCTGATGATCGTCGGCGGGGTGCTCTACAGCATCGGCGGCGTGGTGTACGGGCTCAAGCGGCCCGACCCGTCACCGCGCTGGTTCGGCTTCCACGAGGTGTTCCACGCCTTCACCCTCGGGGCCTTCATCACCCAGTACGTCGGCGTCTCACTGGTGGCCTACAGCGCGGCCGGCTGAGCCCGGCGCCCCGTGACGGGCGGTCGACCGGTCGTGCGACCGGACGGCCGCCCGTTCCGCTGTCCACTCCCGGACCGGGCGCTCGTGCGGCGCGTGCTCGTGCGACCCGCGCTCGTGCGGGGCATGCTCGTGCGACCCTTCGCGCCGGCGCTCGCGCGACCGGTCGTGGTGGTCATGGTGATCGTGACGGTCGTGCGCGTGCGGGATCCGCGGCTGGCGCCCCGCCTGCCGCGCGTCGATCGCCTCCCGGGCCCGGCGGCAGCGCTCGCAGTGCGCGGCGTCCACCGTGCCGCCCGCCGTCCGATGGCCCTTCGGCGCCGCCCGGCGGTCCGGCTCGGGCGCCTGGCGGAGCAGCCGCCAGCGCCGGCCCACGTACACCATCAGCAGCAGCACCTCGACCCCGGCGACCACCAGCACCAGCGCGGCACCGTTGATCAGATAGGCCGCGACCACGGCCAGCGCCGAAGCCACCACCACTGCGGCACCCCAGATCTGGGCGCCCGACTCCCGCTCGGCCATTTCGGCTTCCCCTTCCTGCGCCGGGCTCGTGGTCGGCCCGTGCCGCCCCACCCCTTCTCCGCTCTCGGCACGCACCGGCCCGCACTGACCGACGGCCACATGGTATCTACCGACAGTCACCCGTAACCGCCCGAAAGCGGCGAACGACAGATCAACGTTGCGTCAATTCCCCGTGCGGAACGCGCACTTCCAGGACACATCACGGAGCGTAGTCAACTTGGAACCGTGATCCGGCATTGACGGGGCCCATCTTTTGGTAGTTACTGTCATTTGACAGAGACTCCCTTCGCAGGCCCCGGAGGTTCCCGTGTCCACCCCGCCCACCGACCAGGCGGCCCCACCCGGGCCGGACCCACGGCGCTGGCTCGCCCTCGTCGCGGTCGCACTCAGCGTCCTGGTGATCAGCTTCGACATGACGGTCCTGAACGTGGCCCTGCCCACGCTCGCCTCGCAGCTCCAGGCCACCACCGGGCAGCAGCAGTGGATCGTCGACTCCTACACCGTGGTGTTCGCCGCGGTGATGCTCCCGGCCGGGCTGATCGGCGACCGGTTCGGCCGCCGCTTCACCCTCACCCTGGGCCTCGCCCTGTTCGGCCTCGCCTCGGCCGTCGGCATGCTGGCCGACAGCCCGGGCACACTGATCGCCGCCCGGGCCGCGATGGGCCTGGCCGGCGCGCTCGTCATGCCGATGTCCATGGCGGTGATCCCCGGCCTCTTCCCGCCCGCCGAGCAGCGCCGCGCCACCGCGATCCTGGCCGCTTCGCTGGCCGTCGGCACCCCGCTCGGTCCGCTGATCGGCGGCTTCCTGCTCCAGCACTTCTGGTGGGGCGCGATCTTCGCGATCAACCTGCCGCTGGTCGTGATCGGCATCACCGCCTGCACCCTGCTGCTGCCGGAGACCCGCAACCCGGCCGCGCCCCGGATCGACCTGCCCGCCACGCTGCTCGGCGCGGGCGGACTGGCCGCGCTCACCTACGGCATCATCGAGAGCCCCGAGCGCGGCTGGAGCGACCCGCTGGTGCTCGGCACGGTCGGCGGCGCGCTGGTCGCCCTCACCGCGCTGGTGCTGCGCAGCCGGCGGCAACAGGACCCGATGCTCGATCTGACCCTGCTCGCCGACGGCGGCTTCCGCTGGTCGACGGTGGCCGCGACGCTGGTGTCACTGGTGCTGTTCGGCGCCTTCTTCGTCCTCCCGCTGTACTTCCAGAGCGTTCTCGGCGCCGACGCCTTCGGTACCGGCCTGCGGCTGATGCCGATGATGCTCGGCCTGATGGTGGCCGCCCGGCTCAGCGACCGGCTCGTCGCCAGGACCGGCCCCCGGACCGTGATCGTCCTCGGGCTGGCCGTACTGGCCGGCGCGCTGCTCCTCGGCAGCCGTACCGAGGTCTCGGACGGCTACGCCCTCGCCGCGGTCTGGCTCGCCCTGCTCGGGGTCGGCATGGGCCTGTCCCTGATCACCGCGCAGGCCACCGCCCTGCTCACCCTGCCGCCCGCCCGGGCCGGCGTCGGCTCGGGGCTGCTGCAGACCTTCCGCCAGGTCGGCGGCGCGATCGGAGTGGCCGTCTTCGGCAGCCTGCTGGCCGACTCCTACCGGGGGGCGCTGGACACCGGCGGACTCGCGGCGGGCGCGGCCGAGCGGGCCGGACGCTCGGTGGTCGCCGCCGACGCGGTCGCCGCCGCGACCGGCGACCCCGCCCTGGCCGCCTCGGCGCACGGCGCCTATGTGCACGGAATGACGGTCGTCCTGCTGGTCTCCGGGGTGATCGCGGTGCTGTCCGCTGTGCTCGTGGCGCTGCGGATGCCGGCCGCCGAACCGGCCGGGGCCGCTGTCGGGGGCGCCGGGGCCACCGCCGGACCGGCCTCACCCGCCGGGGCACCGGGAGAGTCGGGGGAGGCCGTCGTGCCCGCGACCGATCACGGATAATCGAAGACATGAGCGCACCGCAGTCGGCAACGGCACCTCCGGCCGGACCGGGCAACCCGATCCAGGCGATGCTGGAGGCGCCGCTGTCGCTGCGCGAGCGGAAGAAGCTGAAGACCCGCCAGACCATCCGGCGCGAGGCCTACCGGCTGATCGCCGAACAGGGCTACGAGAACACCACGGTCGACCAGATCGCGGCCGCCGCCGAGGTCTCCCCGTCCACCTTCTTCCGGTACTTCGCCACCAAGGAGGACCTCGTCCTCACCGACGAGTACGACCCGGCGATGATCGACGCCCTGCTCGCCCGCCCCGCCGACGAACCGTTCCTGCGGTCCTGCCGGGAGGCCCTCATCGGGCTGCTGCGGCAACTGCTGGAGCACGAGCGCGAGGAACTGCTGGTCCGCATGCGGCTGACCAAGGACGTACCCGCGCTGCGCGCCCGGATGATCGACACCGGCAACGAACCGCAGCGGCTCTACCTCACCGTGCTGACCCGGCGGGCCGGAGTGCGGGAGCCCACCTTCGCGATGCGGATCACCGCCGCCGCGATCGGCGCCGCCACCACGGAGACCGTGCTGCAGTGGGCCGAGAGCGGCGGCAGCGAGGACATCGCCGAACTCGTCCACCGCACCTTCGCGATCCTGGAGGACGGGTTCGCCGGGTCATGACGCACGGCAGGACCGACGGCGGGGGCTTCCGCCCCGCCGCCGGTCCGTTGTTCGCCGTCCGCTCCGGTCCTCAGCGCGCGTCCACCGCCCGCGCCGCCGTCCGCCGCCGGAGCGCCAGGCCCGCGCCCGCGAGCGCGGTGACGCCCAGGGCCGCGACCGCCGTCACGGCCGGCAGCGCGCTGCCGCCGTTCACCGGAGTACCGGCGGCCCGCGGGGCGCCGGGCTCGTAGCCGCCGCCCTTGCCCGCCCGGTCGTACGCCGAGCCGGGCAGCTTGTCGCCGTACCGCTGCCGGACCAGCCCCTGGTACGCGGCCAGGCTCACCCCGGCCTCGCCCACCGAGCGGCGCGCCTCCTCGTCCAGCGGCAGCACCCGGCCGTCCCGCAGCACGTACCAGGCGTTGATCTGCGGCTCGCGGAACGCCGTACCACCGCCGCCGGCCGCCGCCCGCGCCGCGTAGTCGCTCTCGTCGCCGCCGGTGGCGATGTTGACGACCCGCCAGCCGCCGTTCTGCTTGACCGTCCAGACCGAGGCGATCCGGCCGTCCGCCGCGACCACCTTGCTCGCGGTGAACTCGGCCCGGGCCACCGGGGCACCCGGGGAGCCGGACACGAAGTCCGCGTCCAGCAGGTACACCGGCACGGTGTCACCGGTCAGCCTGGGCGCGGCGGCGTCCGCGGTGCCCGAGGAGTCCGCCCCGACCGTGAGCTGCCCGGTCTGCGGGGCACCCTTGCGGGCGAAGAACCGGCCCAACTGGTCCAGCACCGCCGGACTCTGGACCGCGCCGCGGGCCTGGGCCAGCTCCGCCGCGGGCACCGGCTCGGGCACCCCGCCGGGTCCGGCCGCGGAGGCGGCCGGGGCGAGGGCCAGGCCGAGGCCGGCGGCCAGCAGGACGACCGTCGCGCCGCGGACGGCCGCGGCATCACGCATGCTGCTCATGTCGCCCCTCACGCGCCGATCCGGTACAGGGAGTGGGTCCAGGAGAACGTGCCGTTCGACACGTAGTAGTTGTAGTCCGCCCAGTTGTAGCGGGTGTTGGACGGCCACGGGTCGCCCCAGTAGACCCAGTTGTTGGAGGTGTCGAACCCGTAGACCACGTGCATGTGGCCGCCGCCGGAACTCCACTGGATCCGGGTCTCGATCGGCCGGTTGGCGTTCACCTCGGTCTGCACCGTGCTGTAGCGCAGATAGCCGGTGACGTAGGAGCCCGGGTTGATGCCGACCCAGCTCAGGCCGTTCTGCACATCGCCCAGCGTGGCCTGGCTGTTGGGGCAGCCGGAGTTGGTCGAACGGCCGAACGCGGCGTTGCAGAACTGGTTCTGGCTGTAGGTGTAGCCGTACCAGGTGGCGATGGTGTTGCCGCTCGCCGCCCAGCACCAGTTGGTCTGCTGTTGCTGCTGCATGGTGATGTTGAGCTTCTTGAAGGTGCCGGCCAGATCGGCCGTGGCACCTGCGGCGGCGGGCTGTACCCGCTGGGCCTGGACGGGGGCGGACGAGGCCGTGGGGGTGGCCTGGGCCGGGGTGACGGCCGCGACGCTGAGCGCCGGGCCGAGGACGCCGAGTGCGAGCACCGAGACGGTGCGGCGCAGGCGTGTCCGTGCGACTGACATGGGGGATTTCCTCCTTGCGACAGGCAGAGGAGTCGAGAGGTGTGGGGGTGCGGTCCGGATCGCGCCACCGAGCATCGCGCTGTTGACATGGCCGGTCAACGCCCCTCGGCACCCCTTCCGCCGGGTGTGAACGCACCCGCCCCGTTGTGAACGCCGGCCCGGGAACCCCTGCCAGTCACGCCCCGACCGGTGACAAACCCCCCTCCACATGTGAATATTCACGACCGACCGGGCCCGCCCCGTCCGCCACCCGAGGAGGCCGCATGCAGCGGACCGACCACCCCGACCTCGCCACCGCGCTGCGGACCGGCCCGTTCTACCTCGCCCTGCGCACCGCCATCGCCGTCCGGGGCCTCGCCCTGCACCGGGTCCGCGACCACCTCGCGCTGCGCGGCGTCCACATCGGGGTCACCAGCCTCAGCTACTGGCAGCAGGGCCACCGCCGCCCCGAGCGGCCGGAGTCGCTGCGCGCCGTAAGGGAGTTGGAGCGGGTCCTGGACCTCCCCGCGCACTCCCTCACCAGACTGCTGGGCCCCCGGCGCGGCGCACCCGCCGAGCCGGCCGGCCCGCCCGTCCGCCCCTACCGCGACCTCATCAGCCCGGCCACCGCCGTCGACGACCTGCTCACCGAGCTGTCCAGCCCGCGCGACACCGGCCTGCACACCATCACCCACATCGAGCGGATCCGGATCGGCGCCGACCGCCAGCTGCTGCGCCGCGACTCCCAGCACGCCCTGCGCGCCCACCGGGACGGGATCGACCGCTACCTCGCCATCCACCAGGGCGACCCGGGCAGCGACATCACCCGGGTCGGGGTCCGCGCCGAGGAGAACTGCCGCCCCGGCCGCATCCGCCGTGACCAGGCCCACGACCTGCTGGTCGCCGAACTCCTGCTGGACCGGCGGCTGCGCGCGGGCGACACCCATCTGCTCGGCTACGGCTTCGACGACGCCCCGTCCCCCACCCCCAGCTGCGAGTACGTCCGGGGCTTCAACTCGGGTGCCGGACAGTACGTGCTCCAGGTCACCTTCCACCCGGAGGCACTCCCCGTCCGCTGCCACCGCTTCGCCCGCCGCTCCCCCGCCGAACGGCCCTACGAGACCGAGGAGCTGACCCTCGACGGCCACCACTGCGTCCACCTGGTCGCGACCGCCCTGCGGCCCTGCATCCTGGGCATCAGCTGGGACTGGGAGTAGGAGGACCGCCCCGGCTCCGGCCACCGGTCGTACCGGCTGCGGACCGCCCCGGCTGCGGACCGCCCCCCGGCTACCGGTCGTACCGGCCGGGGTCCGGCGCCAGCCGGCGGGCGTCGTAGCGGGGGTCGACGGTGCCGAACAGCCGGTCCCAGACCGTGGTGTAGAAGCCCAGGTTGACCGAGGGGTCGCGGTGGTGGCCGACGTGGAACATCGGCAGCGCCACCCAGCGGAACACCGCCAGCCGCCGGACCCGGACCGGGAACGGCTCCACCCCGAGGTGCCCGAGCAGGCCGAAGACCAGATTGACGCCGATGTAGCCGGCCAGTGCCGCGGCGGACATCCCCGGCCAGAGGCAGAGCACCGCGATCCAGGCCCCGCCGAAACCCAGCACCTCCAGCGGGTGCAGCACGAACAGGGTGGCCGGGCGCGGGTCCGGGTAGGCGTGGTGCAGCTCGTGCGCCAGCCGGTAGAGCCGGCGGCGGTGGGCCAGCCAGTGGCCGCCGTACATCAGCGCGTCCATCACCAGCGAGAACAGCAGCAGATCGGCCAGTGCCCGCGGCCCGGTGTCCGCGGTGAGCCGGATCCAGCCGGCCCGCCAGAGCAGCCAGCCGGCCAGCCCCAGGGCCGAGTTGAGCAGCACGGCGACCACCGTCAGCAGCCGTTCCCGGCGGTCCGGCGGCGCGGGGGCCGGGGTCAGCCGCCGGTCGCCGAAGCGACGGACCAGCCAGCCCCCGGCCAGCAGGGCCACCACGAACAGCGCGAGGTTGCCGGCCAGCGCTCCGACCGCCACCTCCAGCGGCCCCAGCCGGGCCGCCCGTGCGAGTACCGCGTCCACCGTCGCGCCCCCTCCTGCTGCCTGCCCTGCCCCACCGGTCCGACGTCTTCCCGGTACCGGTGGTTCCCGACCCCCGTAGACGGCTGTCGGCCGCCGGCAACCGTCGAGGACCGTCGGCGGACCTCAGTCGCCGAAGGCCAGCTCCACGCAGTCCTCCACCGGCCGGTAGCCGATCTGCTGGTAGATCGAGTTGCTGGTCGGATTGGCGAGATCGGTGTAGAGCAGCACCTCCACCGCCCCTCGGGCGAGGGCGGCGGCCGAGGCGGCCGCCGTGACACCGCTGGCGTAGCCCCGGCCCCGGGCCTCGCCCGGGGTGTAGACCGGGCCGATCCGCGACATCCCGGCGATCACCGCGCTGGCCCCCGCCACCGCGACCGGCCGCCCGCCGTCCTCCCACAGGTGCAGCTGGCCGGCGGCGGTCCGGTCGTCCACCACCGTCGCGACGTTGGGGATCCGGATGTCCACCTCCTCGGCGAACTCGGCGAACCAGCGGACCAGCAGCTCGTGGTCGGCCGCTCCGGCGAGCCGGGACCGGCCGGACGGCGGGCGCGGCGGATCGGCCAACTCGCCGAGCCGGTAGAGCCGTTCGTTGGTCCTGACGGTGCTCGTGGTACCGGTGACCGCAGCCCAGGCGGCGCCGAAGGCCAGCGTCGCGGCCGCGCCCCCGCCCGCTCCGGTGAGCGCTGCGGCCCCGGCCGGAGCGGCGGCCGACCCAGCGGCCGGCTCGGCAACCAGCTCGGCGGCGAGCAGGGCGGCCAGCTCGGCGGCCAGCTCGACCGCGGCCGATTCCGGCATCCGCCCCAGCCGAGGGGTGAACGGCGGCGTCTGCACGAACGCACCGGCGACCGGCCCGTCCGGCTCGGCGCGCCACCAGCCGAACACCGGCACGCCGTCGCCGTAGTAGTGCGGGCCGCTCGCCGCCAGCCGGTCGGTGATCGTGAGCAGGACGGTGTTCTCGGCCGGGTGCGCGGCGAGGAAGCCGCCGGCCCGGGCGCGGAAGTCGTCGAGGGAGCTGCTGATGGTCCAGGGCATGAGCCATCCTCCCCCGGCCCCACCGCCTCCCTCCACCGCTTTTCTACCGCCCGGACACGTCCTGGAACACGCCCAGCCGGGCCGCGAGGACGGCCGGATCGGTGGTCGGGGCGTCACAGGCGAAGTGGCGGCAGACGTACGCGGCGGGCGCGCCGTCGACCAGCGGCCGGCCGGCCAGCAGCGGGACGTCGTCGCTGCCCGCGCCCGGCTCGCCGAGCGCGACCACCGCGCCGGGCGCGGTGCCCAGCAGCGCGGTCCGGTGCAGCGCGGCCGTCGCCGGGTCGCCGGCCGGGCCGATCACCGCGACCTCGCGCGGCCCGTCGGCCAGCGCCTCGGCCGCCGCCAGACCCCAGCCGACGAAGCGGGGCGCGCGCGAGGCCAGCGCCCCGACGATGCCGAGCGCCCGCTCGGCGGCGGTCCGGTGACGGTCCGACCCGGTGCAGGCGGCGTAGCCGAGCAGCGCGTTCGCGGCGGCGGTCCAGCCGGACGGGGTCGCGTTGTCGGTCGGGTCCTGCGGGCGCCGGATCAGTTCCTCGGCGTCGTCGGCGGTGTCGTAGAGGGCACCGGTCGCCTCGTCGGTGAAGTGCTTGAGCACGGTGTCGAGCAGCCCGCCGGCCAGCTGGAGCCACTCCGACTCGCCGGTGACGGAGTACAGCGCGAGGAAGCCCTCGGCGGTGTCGGCGTAGTCCTCCAGCACGCCCGCGTTGGCGCCGGGGCGGCCGTCCCGGGAGGTGCGCAGCAGCCGGCCGTCGGGGGTGAGGTGGACGGCGAGCAGCAGGTCGGCGGCGCGCTCGGCGGCGGCGACGAGGTCGGGGCGGTCCAGCAGGGCGCCGGTCTCGGCGAGGGCGGCGACGGCGAGGCCGTTCCAGGCGGCGACCACCTTGTCGTCCCGGGCGGGCGCCGGGCGCTCCGCGCGGGCCGCCAGCAGGCGCGCCCTGATCGCCTCGTACTCGGCGGGGTCCTCGGGGTCGGCGAGGAGCTGGAGGACGGAGGTGCCGTGCTCGAAGGTGCCGTCCGCGGTGACGGAGAACAGCCGGGCGGCGGTGGCCGCGTCGGCCGGGCCGAGCAGGTCGACCAACTGGCCCGGCTCCCAGACGTAGTAGGCGCCCTCGCTGCTGGCGCCGGTCTCCTCGTCGAGGCTGTCGGCGTCCAGCGCGGAGGCGAACGCGCCCTCGGGGGTGCGCAGTTCGCGCAGCAGGAAGTCCGCCGTGGAGAGCGCCGTCCGGCGGGCCAGCGGGGAACCGGTCGCCCGCCACAGGTGCAGGTACGCGCGGAGCAGCAGCGCGTTGTCGTAGAGCATCTTCTCGAAGTGCGGTACCACCCAGCGGGCGTCCACCGCGTACCGGGAGAAGCCGCCGCCGAGCTGGTCGTGGATGCCGCCGCGGGCCATCGCCTCGCCGGTGCGGACGGCCATCTCCAGCGCCGCCTCGGAGCCGGTCCTGGCGTGGTGGCGCAGCAGGTACTCGATCACCATGGCCGGCGGGAACTTCGGCGCCCCGCCGAAGCCACCGTGCCGCTCGTCGAAGTCACGGCTGAGCCCGACCAGCGCCTCGTGCAGCTCGGCCTCGCCGGGCGGCGTGTGCACCCCGCTGCCGACCGCGTACACGGAGGCCCGCTCGGCCAGGTCGGCCCGGATCCGCCCGGCGACCTCGCCGACCTCCTCCCGCCGGTCCCGCCAGGCCGCGTGCACGCCCTCCAGCACCTGCCGGAACGAGGGCATGCCGTGCCGGGGCTGGGGCGGGAAGTAGGTGCCGAAGTAGAACGGCTCCTTCTCGGGGGTCAGGAAGACGGTCATCGGCCAGCCCCCCTGCCCGGTCGCCGCCTGGACCGCCTCCATGTAGACGGCGTCGACGTCCGGCCGCTCCTCCCGGTCGACCTTGACGGCGACGAACCGCTCGTTGAGGTACGCCGCCGTGCCGCCGTCCTCGAAGGACTCGTGGGCCATCACATGGCACCAGTGGCAGGCGGCGTACCCGACGCTCAGCAGTACCGGTACGCCGCGGCGCTCCGCCTCGGCGAAGGCCTCCGGCCCCCACGGCCACCAGTCGACCGGGTTGTCGGCATGCTGCTGCAGGTACGGCGACGTGGCGTCGGCGAGGCGGTTCGGCATGCCCCCCATCCTTGCGCATCGGCGCCCGGGAGGGGGCAGGACCTCACTCCTTCGGAGCCTCCGGCTCCTCGACGAAGTCGACCTTCTTGAACTGCCGGTTCATCGACTTGGCCAGGAACCAGGTGGCCACGCCGAGGGCGGCGAAGACGACGAAGCCCAGCAGGCCGGGGGTGACCTTGGCGTCGTCGACGGCGAGCTCGGCGGCGAGGTGGGTGAGGTTCACGGGGGCACTCATATCTCTATGGTGGCCCGGCTCACGGGGAGCCGGGCCGTCGGGGGGTGCTTCAGTCCCGCGTGTCGGCCTTCTCGGCCGTCAGGCTGGGGGTACGCAGACCGGCGAACAGGTCGTCCTCCGGCAGGTCCACGTCGACCAGGGTACGGGCGAGCTCGTAGTCCTCGGTGGGCCACACCTCGCGCTGGACCTCCAGCGGGACGCGGAACCACGGGCCGTCCGGGTCGATCTGGGTGGCGTGCGCGATCAGCGCGCGGTCCCGGGTCTCGAACCAGTCGTCGCAGCGGACCCGGGTGGTGATCTCGCGCTCGGTGCGGCCGCTCTTCTCCCAGCCGGCGATCCACTCGCCGTAGGGGGACTCGTGGCCGTTCTCGCTGAGGTACTTGTGCAGGGCGCGGATCCGGCCCATCGGGAAGCCGTGGTTGTAGTAGAGCTTCAGCGGCTGCCAGGGCTCGCCGGCCCCGGGGTAGGCGTCGGGGTCCCCGGCGGCGTCGAAGGCCGCCATGGTGATCTTGTGGGTCATGATGTGGTCGGGGTGCGGGTAGCCGCCGTTCTCGTCGTAGGTCGTGATGACCTGCGGCTTGAACTCCCGGATCAGGCGGACCAGGGGTTCGGCCGCCTCCTTGACGTCCTGGAGGCCGAAGCAGCCCTCGGGCAGCGGGGGCAGCGGGTCGCCCTCGGGCAGGCCCGAGTCCACGAAGCCCAGCCAGGCCTGCTTGATCCCGAGGATCGCGCGGGCCTCGTCCATCTCCTTGCGCCGCACCTCGTGGATGTTCTCCTCGATCTCCGGCTTGCCCTGCAGCTTCGGGTTGAGGACCGAACCGCGTTCCCCCCCGGTGCAGGTGGCCACCAGCACGTCCACCCCCTGGTCGACGTACATGGCCATGGTCGCCGCGCCCTTGCTGGACTCGTCGTCCGGGTGTGCGTGCACCGCCATCAGTCGCAACTGCTCAGTCAACGCGTGCGTTCCTTCCACAAATGTCCGGGCGTCCCGCGCCATCCGGTCCGCCCACCGTCCGAGCCGCTCTCGGGGCCGCGTCACCGCGGGACCGGCCGCGGCGTACGGCGCCGACACGGCCGAGCCCCGCCCCCGCCGGACCGGCCGCGGGCGTGCCCCTCCTATAGTGACGGACTGGAGGAGCCCCGCATTCCCCCGCACCACCCGCGCGGCCTCCTCCTCACGAGAGGACTGAGCCCCATGAGTGCTGGCACCCGGACCCCGCAGCTCCCCGAGGGGCGCTACGGGCGGCGCGGCGACCGCGAGACCGACCGCCGGCTCAAGGTGATCGGCGCGGTCTGCGGGGTGCTGGCGCTGGGCCTGATCGCCTGGCTGGGCAGCTCGTACCTGATCCGGGAGACTCGGATCAACGGCACCGTGCCGACCTTCCAGGCCGTCTCGGACAGTGAGCTCCAGCTGCACCTGGCGGTGCGCAAGACCGAGGGCACGGCCGGCAGCTGCACCGTCCGCTCGCAGGGCGAGGACGGCGCGGTGGTCGGGGTCGCCGACTTCCCCGTCCCCGCGGCGGGCACCGGCTACGACGCGGTGGTCAGTCTGCGGACCACCGCCCGCGGCACCACCGCCGAGCTGCTGGGCTGCACACCCGCCTAGGCCGGGCCCGAAAGGCGCCGACCGGTCGTCCGGACGGCGGTCGGCGCATATTCGCCCGGGCGGGCGGGCATCCGTAGGGGAGTCCCGCCCGCCGATCCGGTACACCTCGGCGCAACGCCGTCGTCAATGGCGCGCCAACGACTCTCCCGATTGTCGGCAGGAGTTGTTAGGCTCGTGGTTTCGCCCCTTCCGCACCAGCTGGTACGGGAGCGGGCGTTGCTTTGTAGTTAAGACCGTTATCTGCACCGACCTACGCGCTGACGACTCACACCCTCAGCACAGCCCCAGCACCTACGAGGAGCACCCGTGACCCAGACCAGCGAGAACGTGACCTGGCTCACTCAGTCCGGCTACGACCAGCTCAAGGCCGAGCTGGATCACCTGACCGGCCCCTGGCGGATCGAGATCGCGCAGAAGATCGAGGCCGCGCGTGAGGAGGGTGACCTCAAGGAGAACGCCGGCTACCACGCGGCCAAGGAGGAGCAGGGCAAGTACGAGCTGCGGATCCGCCAGCTCACCCAGCTCCTGGAGCGCGCCAAGGTCGGCGAGGCCCCGGCCGACTCGGGCGTGGTGGCACCGGGCATGGTCGTCACGGTCGCCTTCGACGGCGACGTGGACGACACCATGAAGTTCCTGCTGGGTTCGCGCGAGGTGGCCGGCGACGACGACCTGGAGATCTACTCGCCGCAGTCCCCGCTGGGCCGCGCCATCGACGCCAAGACCATCGGCGACGAGGCCACCTACGAGCTGCCGAACGGCAAGCGGGCCATGGTCAAGATCATCGAGGTCAAGCCCTACACCGGCTGATCCTCCCCCGCCGGTCCGGCGGACGGGCGAAAGGGCGGCCGTGGCACCTGCCACGGCCGCCCTTCGCGTGCCACCCCGGGCGAACGGCCGCCCCGGGCGAACGCGCCCCGCTCAGCCCGCGGCCGAGCGGTACTTGCGCACCGAGAGCCAGGAGAACACCGCGATGATCGCCAGCGACCAGAGCACCGACATCAGCTCCGCGTGCTGCATCGGCCAGACGTCGTCCACCGGCCCGACCTGGTTGCCGAAGAGGTTGCGGCAGGCCTGCACGGTGGCGCTGAACGGGTTCCAGTAGGCGATCCCCTGCAGCCAGCCCGGCATCGAGCTGACCGGCACGAAGGCGTTGGAGATGAAGGTCAGCGGGAACAGCCAGATCAGCCCGGCCGAGGTGGCCGCCTCCGGACTGCGCACCGAGAGGCCGATCAGCGCCCCGATCCACGAGAACGCGTAGCCGAGCAGGAGCAGCAGCCCGAACGCGCCCAGCGCGGACCAGAACCCGTGGTGGATCCGCCAGCCGACCAGCAGCGCGACCACCGCGAGCACCACCAGGGTGAAGGCGGTCTGGCAGAGGTCCGCCAGGGTGCGGCCGACCAGTACCGACGAGCGGGTCATCGGCAGTGAGCGGAACCGGTCCACCAGCCCCTTGGACATGTCCTCGGCGATGCCGGCCGAGGCGCCGGCCACCGCGAAGGTGACGGTCTGGGCGAAGATGCCGGCCATCAGGAACTGGATGTACGTCGAGGAGCTGGACTCCGTCCCGGGGATCTGGATCGCGCCGCCCATGACGAACGAGAACAGCAGCACGAACATCACCGGCTGCATGAGCCCGAACACCACGATCTCGGGGATCCGGGTCATCCGGCGCAGGTTCCGCTTGGCGACCACCCAGGAGTCGTGCAGCACGGCGGCCACGCCCCGGCGCTGCTTGGGCACCGCCCCACCGATGGCGTGCTCGGTGGCACTGGTCATCTCACCGCTCCTTCCCGGCCGGGACGGCCCGCTCGTCCGCGCCGGAGCCGTCGGCGCGGCCCCCGCCGCCGCCCTCCTCCTGGTCGGCCTCGGTGTGGTGGCCGGTGAGCGAGAGGAAGACGTCGTCCAGGGTCGGCCGGCGCAGGCCGATGTCGTCGATCTCGATCGAGCGGGCGTCCAGCTCGCGGATCACGTCCGCGAGCACCCGGGCGCCGCCGCTGACCGGGACGGTGATCCGGCGGGTGTTCTTCTCCAGCGCCGGCTCGCCCAGCGCGTAGCCGGACAGCGCGGCCACCGCCTCGCCGACCAGCTCGGCCCGGTGCACCACGACCTCGATCCGCTCGCCGCCGATCTGCGCCTTGAGCTGGTCGGCGGTGCCGCGGGCGATCACCCGGCCGTGGTCGACCACGGCGATGTCGTGGGCGAGGCGGTCGGCCTCCTCCAGGTACTGGGTGGTGAGCAGCAGCGTGGTGCCCTGCTCGACGAGGGTCTCGATGACCTCCCACAGGGCGAGCCGGTTGCGGGGGTCCAGACCGGTGGTGGGCTCGTCCAGGAACATCACCGGCGGCCGGACCACCAGGGCGGCGGCCAGGTCGAGGCGCCGGCGCATACCGCCGGAGTAGGTCTTGGCGATGCGGTCCTTGGCCTCGGTGAGGTTGAACCACTCCAGCAGTTCGAGCGCCCTGGCCTTCGCCGCGCGGACCGGCATCTGGTAGAGCTCGCCGACCATCTGGAGGTTCTCGAAACCGGTGAGGTACTCGTCGACCGCGGCGTACTGGCCGGAGAGGCCGATCAGGCTGCGGACCCGGTTCGGATGCTTGAGGACGTCGACGCCGGCCACCGTGGCACGGCCGGAGTCGGGCTGGAGCAGGGTGGTGAGGACGCGCACGGTGGTGGTCTTGCCGGCGCCGTTCGGGCCGAGCAGCCCGAGCACCGTGCCCTCGGGGACGTCGAGGCTGACGCCGTCCAGGGCTCGTACGTCGCCGAAGGTCTTCACCAGGTTCTCGGCTTGGATGGCTGGCGCCATGGGCCTGCCTCATCTCCTCGGGGAGGGACGGAAGGGCGGGGACGACTGCGCGGGACAACAAGTGGCCTGTCCCACTTTGCCCCCATTCCTGGTGGGCCAGCGACTCCGGAGCCCCCCGGCCCCTACGCGGAGACCACGTACCCCGCGTCCCGCAGCTCGCCGAGCACCGCCGCGCAGTGCTCCGGCCCCTTGGTCTCCAGGTGCAGGTCCACCTCCACCTCGGTCAGCCCCAGCCGGGGGTCGACCCGCACGTGCGCCACGTCCAGCACATTGGCGTCGACCCGGGTCAGCACCCCGAGCAGCCCCGCCAGCGCCCCCGGCCGGTCCGCCAGCCGCACCCGCAGCGAGAGGTACCGGCCGGCGGCCGCCAGGCCGTGCCGCAGCACCCGCTGCATCAGCTGCGGATCGATGTTGCCGCCGGAGAGCACCGCCACCACCGGCCCCTCGAAGGAGTCCGGCTGCTCCAGCAGGGCCGCGATCGGCGCCGCCCCGGCCGGCTCCACCACCAGCTTCAGCCGCTCGAGACCGAGCAGCAGGGCCCGGGACAGCGAGTCCTCGGACACGGTGCGGACCCCGTCCGCCAGGGTGTTGACGATCTCGAACGGCACGTCCCCGGGCCGGCCCACCATGATCCCGTCGGCCATGGTGGCGAACCGCTCCAGCGAGACCGGACGCCCCGCCGCAAGCGAGGGCGGGTACGCGGCGGCGCCCGCCGCCTGCATCCCCACCACCCGGACGTCCGGCCGCAGCGGCTTGACCGCCGCCGCGATCCCCGCCAGCAGCCCGCCGCCGCCCACGCCGACCAGCACGGTCCGCACCTCGGGGCACTGCTCCAGGATCTCCAGCCCGACCGTGGCCTGCCCGATCACGATGTCCCGGTGGTCGAACGGGTGGATGAACACCGACCCGCTCGCCTCCGCGTACTGCTGCGCCGCCTGCAGCGCCTCGTCCACGGTCGCCCCGTGCAGCCGCACCTCGGCGCCGTACTCCCTGGTCGCCGCGACCTTGGGCAGCGGCGCGGCCAGCGGCATGAAGACGGTGGAGCGCACCCCGAGCAGCGAGGCCGCCAGCGCCACCCCCTGGGCGTGGTTGCCGGCACTGGCCGCGACCACCCCGCCCGCCCGCTGCACCGGCGAGAGGCCCGCGATCCGGACGTACGCCCCGCGCAGTTTGAACGAGCCGGTGCGCTGGAGGTTCTCGCACTTCAGGTGGACCGGAGCGCCGACCAGCGCGGAAAGGTGGCGACTGCCCTCCATCGGCGTCGTCCGGGCCACCCCGGCGAGCATCTTCTGGGCGCCGCGGACATCGTCGAGGGTGATCGGCCAGCTGTGCATGACAGCAGCCTAGGCTTCTTCGGCGCCTCGTCCGGGGACGTCGGCCCTGTTCCCGGGCCCGCCCGGCCCGCGTACGCTGCTGCTTCTGAGCCTCTCTCACCGCATGATGATCGTGAGCCGCGATGACGACGACCTCGCCCCTGGCCTCCGACCTCACCGACCCCGTGCACACGCAACTCCAGTACCAGCTGGCGGTGTTCGCCCGCAGAATGGAACAGGTCCGCGGATCCGACGGAGTGGCCGCCCTGGTCCGGGCCGCCTACCTGCTGCTGGAGCGGCTGGAGCGCCTCGGCCCCGCCAACGTCAAGGCCCTGGCCGACGCGCTGGGGGTCGACTCCTCCACCGTCACCCGGCAGGTCGCCCCGCTGGTCGCGGCCGGCCTGGTCGGCCGGGTGCAGGACCCGGCCGACCGGCGCGCCGTCCGGCTCGCCCTGACCCCGCTCGGCGCCGACCGGCTGGCCGAAGTCCGGGCCGGGCGGACGGAGTTGACGCGTCAGCTGGTCGCCGACTGGCCGCCCGAGGAGCAGCAGGTGTTCTGCGCCCTGCTGGCCCGCTTCAACCACTCGATGGAGTCGTACTCGGCGGGCCGGCAGGGCGGTTAGCGACCGACGGGCACTACTTGCCCAGCGCCTGCTGGAGGTCGGCCAGCAGGTCGTCGATCGACTCGATGCCGACGGAGACCCGCACCAGGTCGGCCGGCACCTCCAGCGCCGAACCGGCCACCGAGGCGTGGGTCATCCGGCCCGGGTGCTCGATCAGCGACTCCACGCCGCCCAGCGACTCACCGAGGGTGAACAGCTCCGCCCGGTTGCAGACCTCGACCGCCGCCTCCTCGCCGCCGTTCACCCGGAACGACACCATGCCGCCGAAGGCCTTCATCTGCTTGGCGGCGATCTCGTGGCCGGGGTGCTCGGGCAGGCCCGGGTACAGCACCTGGCTGACCTTGGGGTGGCCCGCCAGCAGCTCGGCGACCTTCTCGGCGTTCGAGCTGTGCCGGTCCATCCGGACGCCCAGGGTCTTGATGCCGCGCAGCACCAGCCAGGCGTCGAACGGGCCGGAGACCGCGCCCATCGCGTTCTGGTGGTAGGCGACCTCCTCGGCCAGTCCGGCCTCGGCGATCACCAGGGCGCCGCCGACCACGTCGGAGTGGCCGCCCATGTACTTGGTGGTCGAGTGCACGACCACGTCGGCGCCCAGCGCGATCGGCTGCTGCAGGTACGGGCTGGCGAAGGTGTTGTCGACGACCAGCAGCGCGCCGGCGCCGTGCGCGATCTCGGCCAGCGCGGCCAGGTCGGTGATGCCCAGCAGCGGGTTGGACGGGGTCTCCACCCAGACCGCGCGGGTGTTGGGGCGCAGTGCCTCGCGGACCGTGGACAGGTCCTGGGTGTTGGCCACGGAGAACTCGACGCCCCAGCGGGTCAGCACCTTGGCGAAGAGCCGGAAGGTGCCGCCGTAGGCGTCGTTGGGGATCACGATGTGGTCGCCCGGCTTGAGGACGGTGCGCAGGAGCGTGTCCTCGGCCGCCAGGCCGGAGGCGAAGGCGAGGCCGCGGGAGCCGCCCTCCAGCGCGGCGAGGCACTCCTCCAGCGCGGTGCGGGTCGGGTTGGCGCTGCGGCTGTACTCGTAGCCGCCCCGCAGGCCGCCCACCCCGTCCTGCTTGTAGGTGGACACCTGGTAGATCGGCGTGACGACGGCCCCGGTCTGGGGGTCTGCTTCCTGACCCGCGTGGATGGCGAGGGTCTCGAAGCCCTGGGGAAGCTGGTGCTCGGTCATGCTCCGAGCGTAGTCGGCGAACGCCGGGCTGCCGCCCGGAAGGCACCCGGCCGCCGGGGACCGGCCGGAATCCCCGGGCGGGCGACGGCGTTGGAACCTCCGCAACCCTTCTCGAACCGTTGGAGCAGGCCGTGCTGTTCAACCGCCACAAGTCCTCGCTCGTCCCCGCCGACCAGGCCCTGCCCGGCCGGGCGGCCCCCGGCTTCACGCTCAGCGAGCCGCACACCGTCCTCGGCCACCCGCTGACCGGCCCGTATCCCGACGGGTTCGAGGTCGCGGACTTCGGTCTGGGCTGCTTCTGGGGCGCCGAGCGGACGTTCTGGCGGCTGCCCGGCGTCTGGACGACGCTGGTCGGCTACCAGGGCGGCCACACCCCGAACCCGACGTACGAGGAGGTGTGCAGCGGCCTGACCGGGCACACCGAGGCGGTGCGGGTGGTCTTCGACCCGGCGGTGGTCTCCTACGAGCGGCTGCTGAAGACCTTCTGGGAGGCGCACGACCCGACCCAGGGCAACCGGCAGGGCAACGACGTGGGCACCCAGTACCGCTCCGCGGTCTACACCCACTCCCCCGCCCAGGCGGCCACCGCGACCGCGACCCGGGACGCCTTCCAGCCGGCGCTGACGGCGCTCGGCCTCGGCCCGATCACCACCGAGATCGCCCCGGCCGGCCCGTTCTTCCCGGCCGAGCCGTACCACCAGCAGTACCTGTCGGACGCCAAGAACCCGAACGGCTACTGCGGTCTGGGCGGCACCGGCGCCAGCTGCCCGATCGGGGTGGCCAGGACGGGTACCCAGGGCTGAGCCGCCGGGTCTGCGCCCGGCGCCCGCCGGGTCTGCGCCCGGCGCCCGGCGGGCGCAGACTGGAAGGACCAGGAGGGCGGCCGCACCACCCGCCCCGGTGGTGCGGCCGCTCCTGTCCCCAGGAGACCCGAGGAGCACCCCATGGCCGGTCTCATCCGCAGGAACTTCGACACCGATCCCGAGGAGGTCCGCCCGTTCGAGGCGGACACCGGCGAGCTGCGCCTGGTCCACCTGGACGCCGGGGGCGTCGGGCGGGCGGTGTTCCGGCCCGGCTGGCAGTGGTCCCGGCACGTCAAGCCGATCGCGAAGACGGACAGCTGCCAGGCCGCGCACGTCGGCTACATGATCTCGGGGCGGCTGAAGATCGTCATGGACGACGGCGAGGAGAGCGAGTTCGGCCCCGGCGACTTCATGGTCTGCCCGCCCGGCCACGACGCGTGGGTGGTGGGCGACGAGCCGGCGGTCGTCCTGGACTGGCAGGGCTACGGGGACTACGCCAAGCGCTCGTGAGCACCCGGCCGGCCGCGGTCTCCCCCGCCGGACCTCGTGGACGGGTGGTCACCCCCGCCGGACCTCGTGCATGAAGCACCCGTACTCCACCGCCCGGACGTGCACCACGGCCACCTCCGGGTCGGCGAGCAGGAGCGCCGCGCCCGCCTCGGCGGTCTCCGGCAGCACCACGACGCCGCCGAGGATGTGCCCGCGCCGGTCGTAGGCGCGCAGCACCCGCTGCCCGCCGTGGAAGCCCTCCGGCCAGCTCTCCCCGGTCGCCGGGCCCTCGCACGGGCCGTCGTGCACGAACACCGGGCCGAGTTCCTCGTACGGGCCGGGCTCGGCCCCGGTCTCCGCGGCCCAGCGCCGCAGCGGCGCGTAGCTCAGCAGGGCGATCCGCTCCCCGGCCCCGGCCCGGGCCAGGCAGCAGCGCAGCGGGGCGCCGCCGGTCTCGTCGACCGAGCGGACCGGCGGGCGGCCGGCGTCGTCGCGTACCAGCAGGGCGCGGTGCACGGCCGGGTCGATCGCCCGGACGGTCAGGACGGACGGGGCGGGCGAAGCGGGAGAAGTGGTGGTCGTCATGCCCCCACCCTCCCGCCGCCGCCCCCGGGAGTCCGGCGGATTTCGGCCCTCGCGTTCGGCCGCGATCCGCGGGCCCCGCCGACCGTCCGCCGTCAGCGCGCGGCCGGTGCGCCCGTCCCGCCGCCCGCGGTGGCCCAGGGGTCGGGCCGGCGCGGGGCGACCAGGTCCGCGAGCCGCGTCCCGTCGGCGGCCCAGGCCGCGACGGAGGGGGAGGCGTCGGGCCCGTTCGGGCCCGAGGAGGAGCGGGCGGCACCCGGAACCACCGCGTAGTAGGCGGTCCAGCCGTTCATCTCCGTGGTGGTGACCAGGGTGGCGACCACCTGGACGTCCTTGAGTTCGACCGTGATCCGGGCCGGCGCCGGGCCCAGGTACAGGCCGGTCACCACGGTCCGCTCGCCGTCCCCGAGGCTCTGCGCGCCGATGGTGGGCCGGCTGTGGTCGAGGTTGTCGCTGGTGGCGTCGCGGCAGCCGAACGGCTGCTCCCACCTCCCGGTGGCCTGCTCCCACTTCTCGACGCAGGACCGGGTCGCGGTGACGCTCATCCGGTAGCCGTCGGCGATCGTGAGCTGCTTGCCGGGCTCCACCAGCCGGACCGGCGAGTCCGGCTGCGCCCCCGCCCCCGTGGCGACCGGCACCACCGACGCCGACGCGGGGGCCGCGCCGGGCAGCACGGCGGCCGTCGTCGTGACCGCCGCCCCTGCCACGCCCGCCGCACCGCCGGCCGGCCGGGGGTCGCCGAGGGTCAGCGCCGTCCCCCCGCAGACCAGGGCGACCGCCAACGCGGCCGCCCCGGTGCCGACCCGCCGCCGGGCCCGGCGGCGCCGCGCCCCGGCGATGACCGTCGCCGGGTCGGGGCCCCCCGCCCCCCAGGCCGTGTCCTCCCGGGTCAGCAGCTCTCCGAGCCGCTCCTCGAATTCCGTGCCGCCGTTCATACCGCCACCTCGATGTCGCTCGGGTCGTGGCCCGCCGGACCGCCGGTGCGGTCGGCGAGCTCGGGCCGTGCGCGCAGCTTCGACAGCGCCCGGTGCAGCGTGGACTTGACCGTCCCGGGCGCGATGCCCAGTTCGGCGGCGGTCTCGGCCTCACTCAGGTCCCCGTAGTACCGCAGCACCACGACCGCCCGCTCGCGCCGGGTGAGGGCGGCCAGCGCCTGGTGCAGCAGGGCCCGCTGGGCCTGCTGCTCGGCGAAGTCCGCCGGCACCGGCCGGTCGGGGGCGCGGTCGGTGGGCAGCTCGCGGTTGCGCAACCGCCGCCACCAGTCGCGGTGCTGGTTGACGACGATCCGCCGCACGTAGGCGGTCGGGTCGTCCGCGTTCGCGGTGATCCTGGGCCAGTGCAGGTAGGCGCGTTCCAGCGCCGACTGCACGATGTCCCCGGCCCGGTGCGGATCACCGGTCAGCAGCTCGGCCAGCCTGATCAGCCGTGGCCCGATGCCGACCACGAACGCGCTGAACTCGGCGTCCAGGCGCTCCCTCTGCTCGCGTTTCACATCCCCCTGACTCCTCGGGGGGCGGGCGGGGTTCTGTCCTCGCGGGCGGGAATTCGCGCGGACGGTGGGTAGTCCCCCGCCGGGAACGCCCGTGGCGCCCGGGGGCGTCAGACCGCGCTGCCGGCCTTCCAGTCGGCCCAGGCCATGTTCCAGCCGTTGAGGCCGTTGGACGGGACGACGGTCTTGTCCCCGGAGTTGGTGACCTCGACCACGTCGCCGACCATCGAGCTCTTGAAGAACTTGTAGCCGTCCGCGTTGGCGTCCTGTCCGCCCTTGACGTCGCGCAGACCGACGCAGCCGTGGCTGGTGTTCTGGCTGCCGAAGGTCGACGCGGGGGACCAGTAGTTGCCGTGGATGAAGGTGCCGGAGGTGGAGAGGCGCTGGGCGTGCGGCACGTCCGGGATGTCGTACTCGCTGCCGAGGCCGACGGTCTGGGAGTTCATCCGGGTCTGCTGGTACTGCTCGGTGATCACCATCTTCCCGCCCCAGGTGCGGAACTCGGGCGAGCCGCCGGAGATCGCGTAGACGGCGCTGACCTGGCCGTCGGTGGTGACGGTGAGCTTCTTGGTGGCGAGGTCGGCGACGCTGGTCTGGGCCCGGCCGACGGTGAAGCGGACGTCCTTGGACTGGGTGCCGTAGACGCCCTTGGCGCCCTGCACGTCCTTGAGCCGGAGCTTGACGGTCACCTTGGTGCCCTTGGCCCAGTACTCCTGCGGGCGGAAGTCGAGACGGGTGCTGGAGAACCAGTGCCCGACGATCTCGACGCCCGGCTCGGCCACCACGGTGATGGCCTGCTGGACGGCCTTGCGGTCGGTGACCGGCTTGCTGAAGTTGATCGAGACCGGCATGCCGACGCCGACCACCGAGCCGTCCTCGGGGGTGAAGTAGCCCACGAAGGTGTTGGCCGGCGTCGCGGTGGTGAAGACCGCGTTGGCATCGGCCTCCAGCTTGTCCTTGTCGACGGCGGCCGCGGTCACCGTGTACTTGGTGCCGCTGGCCGGGGAGGCGGCGGAGGTCCAGACGGTGCCGTCGTCGGACAGCGCGCCGGCCAGCGCCTTGCCGGTGGAGTCGGCGACCGTGACCGAGGTGAGGGTGCCGCCGGCGACGGCGACCCGGACCGGCTCGCTGAAGCCGGCCGACGTGGTGCCGTCGGCCGGGGTGACGGTGATCACGGCGACGGAGGTCTTCGGAGTGCTGGTGGCGCTCGCCGTCGGCTGTCCGCCGCCGGAACCGGTGCCACCGGAACCGCCGGTGCCGCCGGCGCCCGTCGTTCCGGTGCCCGCGCCGTTGTCCGCGCTCTTGGTGTCGTTGCAGGCCGCCAGCAGCAGTACCGGGGCACCGACCAGGCCGGCGAGTACGCCGCGCCGGCTCCAGCTGCTCGCGGCCGACCGGCCCTGACCGTCCCGTGCCGTCACGTCGCCCACTCCCTACTGCTCATCCGGGCATTACGGATACAAAAACGCAATCCGTACGTTCACGGTTCCAACACCAACGGCTTGCGATCGTATGAGAAGACGAAACCATGTGCCAAATATGGACAAAAAGCCCGGCCTGCGGACAGCAGGCCGGGCTTTCCCCGGAAGTGGCGGGCGAGCCCTACTCGGCCGCCTCCTCCACCGCGTACTCGTCCCACTCCCCGTCCTCGGGGTCGAAGTCGGTGTTCGCCGACTCCCAGGTCGCCGAGGCGAGCTCGACACCCGGGACGTCGCCGAGCAGCGCCACCGGGTCGATGAAGTGGGCGAGCGAGCCCGCCGGGTCCACCTCGATGGCCTCGACGGACTGCGCGCGCTCCTCGTCGTCGAGGTACTCGTCCGCGGTCACCTGCTCGAGGGCCGCCGCCTTGAGGGCGCCCTCGTCGGTGATCTCGGCGATGAGCTCGATGCTGAGCCGGACGTAGCGCGGGCTGTCCTGGCCGGTCGTGTCAGTGCTGGTCATGCGCCGAGACTACGGGATCCCGCCCACCGGGAGGCGCCGGAGAAATGCAGCGGGGCCGGTCCCCCCTTCGAGGAGGGACCGGCCCCACCGCTTCCGCCCGTCTCCCCCACCCGGGAGCCGTGCGGACGCGCCGAGCGGCGCGGGTGTCCGGGAGCCGCCTCACCCTGGCAGCCGGCCGGAGCCGGGCAGGGGCGGGACGACGGCGCCTCCTCGGACAGGGACACCACCGGCCGGGTCAGGACCGACCGTCGTGCCCGGGACGGACCGCGCCGCCGGGGAGCCGCTCCCGGCCGGTCGTTGTCGTCCCGTTCGGCGTCTTGTTGCCGTGTGCACAACCATGCCGCAGTCGTGTTAAGCCCGTGCTGCACGGAGATGACGCCGGTGTACCGGTTCGCCCGGAAACGGAACCCGTGCCGTACGGTTCCTCAGCCACCGGGTCGGGGGCGGCGGCTGACCGCGGGTCGGCGCGCGGCGCGGCCCAGTACCGGCGGGGCTCAGTGACCGGCGCGGCTGCCGGCCAGGAAGCCGAGCAGGTCCTGGCGGGTGACGATGCCCTGCGGCTTGCCCTCCACCAGCACCACCGCGGCGTCGGCCTTCTCCAGCACCGACATCAGGTTGGTGACGGTCTCGCCCGAGCCGACCACCGGCAGCGGCTTGGACATCACCCGGTCCAGCGTGTCGGTCAGCTCGATGTCGCCCGCGAACACGCCCTCCAGCAGCAGCTTCTCCGCCACCGAGCCGATCACCTCGCCGGCCATGATGTCCGGGTGGCCGGCGCCCGGCGAGACCACCGGCATCTGCGAGACGCCGTACTCGCGCAGCACCCGGACCGCCTCGGCGACGGTCTCGTTGGGGTGCATGTGGACGAACTGCGGGATGCCCTCGTGCTCGATGGCGTCCTTGCGGGCCAGCACCTCGCCGATGTGCGCCTCGTCGGTGGCGGACGGCAGGAAGCCGTAGTCGGCCATCCAGTCGTCGTTGAAGATCTTCGAGAGGTAGCCCCGGCCGCCGTCCGGCAGCAGCACCACGACGACGTCGTCCGGGCCGAGCCCGCGCGCCACCTCCAGCGCGGCGACGACCGCCATGCCGCAGGAGCCGCCGACCAGCAGGCCCTCCTCCTTGGCCAGGCGGCGGGTCATCTGGAAGGAGTCCTTGTCGGAGACGGCGACGATGCCGTCCGCGACGTCGCGGTCGTAGGCGGTCGGCCAGAAGTCCTCACCGACGCCCTCGACCAGGTACGGCCGGCCGGTGCCGCCCGAGTAGACCGAGCCCTCCGGGTCGGCGCCGATCACCTTGACCTTGCCGCCGGAGACCTCCTTCAGGTAGTTGCCGGTGCCGGAGATGGTGCCGCCGGTGCCGACGCCCGCCACGAAGTGGGTGATCCGGCCCCCGGTCTGCTCCCACAGCTCAGGGCCGGTGGAGTGGAAGTGCGAGGCCGGGTTGTCCGGGTTGGAGTACTGGTCCGGCTTCCAGGCGTTCGGGGTCTCCCGGACCAGGCGGTCGGACACGTTGTAGTACGAGTCCGGGTGCTCGGGGGCGACGGCGGTCGGACAGACGACCACCTCGGCGCCGTACGCGCGCAGCGTGTTGATCTTGTCGGTCGACACCTTGTCCGGACAGACGAAGATGCACTTGTAGCCCTTCTGCTGGGCCACGATCGCCAGACCGACACCGGTGTTGCCGGAGGTCGGCTCGACGATGGTGCCGCCGGGCTTGAGGGCCCCCGAGGCCTCGGCGGCCTCGATCATCCGCACGGCGATGCGGTCCTTCACCGAGCCGCCGGGGTTGAAGTACTCGACCTTGGCGAGCACGGTGGCGCTGATCCCCTCGGCGACCTTGTTCAGCTTGACCAGCGGCGTGTTGCCGACCAGGTCGATGATCGAATTGTGGTACCGCACGGGGGTCCTCCCGATGTGTGGGCATACGAGTGCTGTCGGTACCGCAAGCCTAGGCCGTACCGGGCGTCCCGGAGAGCCCGTGCGCACCACGAACGGCCCACCCCCGTCGTAGCCCGCGCCCAAGACGGGTACTAGGGGTGTACACGCATCGGGAACGGCACCCGTCGGGGTGGCACGAGGACGCGAAGGGGGCACGGGGTGCCAGGAACACAGCAGTCGCGGGCCCGGGTGGCCCGGCGGATCGCCACCGCGGCGGTGTACGGCGGCGGGGGGCTCGGAGTACTGGGGGTGGGCCTGGTCGGCCTGCTGCTGACCGAGAGCAAGCTGGCCGTCCAGGCCATCGGCATCCTGGACGGCGACCCGCCGAGGGCCGACGGCGTCTACGGCGAGGCCTTCGCCGACCGCGCGGCCGCGCCGCAGCCGCCGCTGGTGCTGGCCTTCCTGGGCGACTCCACCGCGGCCGGCCTGGGGGTGCTGCGGGCCCGGGAGACCCCGGGGGCGCTGCTCGCCGCGGGCCTCGCCTCGGTCGCCGAGCGCCCGGTCCGGCTGGTGAACGTGGCGTTCTCGGGCGGCCGCTCCGCCGATCTGGCCGGCCAGCTGGAGCAGGCCCTGTCCTGCCGCCCGGACATCGCCGTGATCATGATCGGCGCCAATGACGTGACCCGGCACAGCCCGGCCCAGCTCGCGGTGCGCCAGCTCGGCGAAACGGTCGCGGCGCTGCGCGCGGCCGGCTGCGAGGTGGTGGTCGGCACCTGCCCCGACCTCGGGACCATCAAGCCGGTCCGCCCGCCGCTGCGCTGGGTGGCCCGCCGGGTCAGCCGCCAGCTGGCCGCCGCGCAGACCATCGCGGTGGTGGAGGCGGGCGGCCGGACGGTGTCGCTCGGCTCGCTGCTCGGCCCGGAGTTCGCGGCCAGGCCGGAGATGTTCGCCGCCGACCGCTACCACCCCTCGGCCCAGGGTTACGCGACGGCCGCGATGGCCGTCCTGCCCTCGGTCTGCGCCGCGCTGGGCCTCTGGCCGCAGGAGGAGCCGGCCGACGGGCCGGTCCCCGGCGAGGCGGTGCTGCCGGTGGCGGTGGCCGCCGCGGCCGCGGCCGACCGGTCCGGCAGCGAGGTGGCGGCGGTCGGCGGCCTGGACGGCGCGGCCGGCCGCTGGGCGCTGCTGCGCCACCGGCTGCGGGTCGGCCTGCCGGGCTCCTGGGCCGCCGGGGAACCGGTCGGCGGGCCGTCCGACGCGGTCTCCGAGGGCCTGTCCGGGGGGCTCTCCGGGAGCGCCGGTCCGGTGCCCGGCAACACGTCGGCCAGCTCACACACCGGGGCGGGTGACGACTGAGCTACCAGACGGTAACTTTCCTCCCGGACGCCTGTCCGCCGCCACTCAGCGAGGAGCCCGCCATGCCCGAAGCCGTCATCGTCAGCGCCACCCGTTCGCCGATCGGCCGGGCCTTCAAGGGCTCCCTGAAGGACGTCCGCCCGGACGACCTGACCGCGCACATCATCCAGGCCGCGCTGGCCAAGGTGCCGCAGCTCGACCCGCGCGAGATCGACGACCTGATGCTCGGCTGCGGCCTGCCCGGCGGCGAGCAGGGCCACAACCTGGCCCGCATCGTGGCGGTGCAGATGGGCATGGACTACCTGCCCGGCACCACCATCACCCGCTACTGCTCCTCCTCGCTGCAGACCACCCGGATGGCCCTGCACGCGATCAAGGCCGGCGAGGGCGACGTCTTCGTCTCGGCCGGCGTGGAGACCGTCTCCCGGTCGATCCACGGCAGCTCGGACGGCCTGCCCGGCACCATGAACCCGCTGTTCGGCGACGCCCAGGCGCGCACGGCGGCGCGCGCAGAGGCGGGCGGCGGCGAGTGGCACGACCCGCGCGAGGACGGGCTGCTGCCGGACGCCTACATCGCGATGGGCCAGACCGCCGAGAACCTCGCCGCGCTCAAGGGCATCACCCGGGCCGAGCAGGACGAGTTCGGCGTGCGCTCGCAGAACCTCGCCGAGGCGGCGATCAAGGCCGGCTTCTGGGAGCGGGAGATCACCCCGGTCACCACCCCCGACGGCACCGTGGTCGGCCAGGACGACGGCCCGCGCGCGGGCGTCACGCTGGAGGGCGTCTCCGGGCTCAAGCCGGTGTTCCGCCCGGACGGCACGGTGACCGCCGGTAACTGCTGCCCGCTGAACGACGGCGCCGCCGCGCTGGTCGTCATGTCCGACACCAAGGCCCGCGAGCTGGGCATCACGCCGCTCGCCCGGGTGGTCTCCACCGGTGTCAGCGCGCTCTCCCCCGAGATCATGGGCTACGGCCCGGTCGAGGCCTCGAAGCAGGCGCTGAAGCGGGCGGGCCTGTCCATCGGCGACATCGATCTGGTCGAGATCAACGAGGCCTTCGCCGCCCAGGTGATCCCCTCCTACCGGGACCTCGGCGTCGACCTGGACCGGCTGAACGTCAACGGCGGCGCGATCGCGGTCGGCCACCCCTTCGGCATGACCGGCGCCCGGATCACCACCACCCTGATCAACTCGCTGCAGTGGCACGACAAGCAGTTCGGCCTGGAGACCATGTGCGTCGGCGGCGGCCAGGGCATGGCGATGGTCCTGGAGCGCCTCAGCTGACCTCGCGCTGTCAACCCCGAAGGGTCCAGACCACCCATTTGGAGTGACACAGCGTAATTGAGGGCCGGATCACACCGCGAGGTCGATCCGGCCCTCTTTTCGTTCATTTCCGGACCGGAAATCGACGGTGCGGAGCGGATCAACTCCGCTGCGTAGAGCGGTCCTACCTAACAATTTGGGGACAAGAGCGAAAGTCACCGACAAATTGGACATTGGCCACTGCGGTAACAGCACCGGATGGGGCAGTGTGGAGAGGTAACCCCGTTCCACTCCTCCCTAGGAGTACGTTCCGTGAGCGCCGTCTACACCATCCTGTTGCTGATCCTGATCGCCGTGTCGACCACCGTGCTGGTCCACCTCCGGGGAATCTCCCGACGGTTGGACGCACGGGCCGCCGTCGCCCCGACCGTCGACGAGGCCGCGATACGCCGGGCCGTCGCCGAGGCCCTGGCCGCCGACCGCGAGCGGGAGATCACCGAGGCCCGGGCGTTCTGGGCCGAGCAGGAGGCCCGCGCGGCCGAGGACGCGCCGCTGTTCGACTCCCCGTTCGCCGGTGTCTTCAGCACCACCGACGAGTGGCCGCTCTTCTTCCCCCGCCCCACCGGGCCGAACGAGGCCGCCGACAACGCCGACCACCCGGGCACCATGGACCCGGAGTTCGGCGAGGCCCTGCGCTCCGCGCTGGAGGACCTCATCGGCGACGGCGGCACCCGGCCCACCGAGACCGGCCCCGAGGGCGGCAGCCCGCTGCGCCCGGCCCACCCGGCCGGCCACCCCGCCGGCGGCCACCCGGCCGGCGAGGGCACCGGGGACGCCCGGGCCCGCCGCGAGGCCGACCTGCTGGCCACCGGCCTGGAGGCCGGGCTGCTGGACGCCGAGGCTGCCGTCGAGGAGGCCCCGGCCACCGCGCCCGACCCGCGCCGCCACCCCTCGCACCCCGACTTCGTGCCCAGCCAGACGCCGTCCCGGGAGTGGACCGACACCCGGCTGACCACGCTGGCCGAGGAGGGCACCGCACTGATCGACGTCCGCCCCGGACCGCTCGGCACCCTGGACGTCTACGCCTTCGCCGACGGCACCACGCTCTGCGTGGCCCCGGGCGACCGCGAGGCCGCGTACCGGCTGATCGACGCCGTCCGGGCCGGTGAGAACGTCCGGCTGCTCGGCGGCTCCCGGTTCTCCGGCTCCTACTCGCTGACCTTCTCCACCGACGAGGACGCCGTGTACGTGCTCGCCGACCGGGTGGTGGCCAGCATCTGACCCGAGCGCGCCGAGCCGGGCGCGCCGACGCCGAGGGCCGGCCGGATCGAGGGGGTTACCGATCCGGCCGGCCCTCGGCGTTTCGCCAGCGCCTGGCCGTCGGCGCTTCGCAGATCGGCACACGGCGCCGTCAGGCACACGGCGCCGTCAGCGTCCGTCAGAGGGCCGCCGAGACCTCCGCCAGCCGTCGCACGGCCAGGGCCCGCACCGCCGCGGCCGCCACCGGACCGTCCGGCAGGGCCACCTCGGCGTCCCCGGGCAGCGCGGCCAGGGCCGCCGCCAGGTCGTGCCCGACCACGGCGAGCTGGTCGCCGACGGCGAACGCCCCGGCGTCCGGCAGCTCGTGCGCGGGCGGGCCGTCCGCCCCGCCGTCGGCCCGGACCGCCTCCGCGGCCGCCGCCGTCACCGCCAGCCAGCGGGCCAGCGCCAGTCCGGCCGAGGCCCGCGAGGGGTGCCCGGGGACGGCACCGAGCAGCCGGCTCTGCGGCATCGCACGGAACCGGTCGGCCAGGGCGTCGACGGCCTCGGCCAGGGTCTTCTCATCGGACGTCTCGGACATGCCGCGAGCATACGGGCCACCGGGGACGAAAGCCGCCGGGCCCCGGAGCGGTCGCTCCGGGGCCCGGCGGCAGTGGTGGTACGGCGGGTCGTACGACGGAGGGTCAGTCGTCGCCGCGCAGGATCGCGATCAGCCGCAGCATCTCGACGTAGATCCAGACCAGCGACAGGGTGAGCCCGAAGGCCGCCCGCCAGGACTCCTTCTGCGGCGCGCCCTGGGCGATGGCCTCCTCGATCGCCGCGAAGTCCAGCGAGAGGAAGAACGCGCCGAGGCCGATGCCGACCAGGCCGACCACGATGCCCAGCGGGCCGCTGCGCAGCCCCATGTCGGCGCCGAAGACCAGCGAGGCGACCATGTTGACCAGCATCAGCAGCACGAAGCCCATGGCGATCGCGATGCCGATCCGGGTGTAGCGCGGGGTGACCCGGATCCGCCCGGTCTTGTAGGCGATCAGCATCGCCGCGAACACCGCCGCGGTGCCCAGCACCGCCTGGATCGCGATGCCCTCCCAGATGGTGTTGAACACCTTGGTGATCGCACCGAGCGCGAAGCCCTGGAGGCCCGCGTAGAGCAGGATCAGCGGCGGGCTGACGCTCCGCTTGAAGGAGATCACCATGCCGAGCACGAACGCGACCAGCGAGGCGACGCCGGCCAGGCCGAAGTTCCGGTCCGGCAGCGCGAACCAGGCGAGACCGCCGGCCGCGACCAGGGTGAGCAGCGTCATCGCGGTGCGCGCGACCACGTCGTCCAGCGTCATCCGGCCCGTCGCCGCGGGACCGGCGGAGGGCGCGTTGTACATCTCGACGAGCTGCTCGTCGGTCAGCGGCGCCCCGCCCTGGGGCTGCTGGCCGTAGGGGTTGTTGGCGTACGGGTTGTTCCCGTACGGATTGTTGCCGTAGGGGTTGCCTGCGTACGGGCTCCCGGCCGGCGGGGTCTGGGTGGTCCCGAAACCCGCGTAGCCGGACTCGCGGGTGAAGGACCCCTCCCGCGAGAAGACCGGGTTGCTGCTTCTCATTGCTCATTCCCTCCGTGGCGGCACTGCACCGCCCGCAGCACAAGGGTAATGGCTTGGCAAAGGGATCGGCATCCGCCGCGAGAAGGATTCGGCCGCTGACGTCCGGCGGGGACGCCGGTCGGCGTCCCCGCGAGTCGGTGCCCAGAGCCGGACTCGAACCGGCACGGCCTTTCGGCCAAGCAGTTTTAAGCTGCCCGTGTCTGCGTTCCACCATCTGGGCTTCTGCGGACCCGGCCCCGCCGGCGGAACGGAGAGCAGCGCTCCCGCCCCCGTGCGGGCCACCCCTGAGCCTAGTCGCCCGGCATCCCCTTTCGCATGTTCCGAGGCGGGGAAGTTGTCATGTTTCCTTGCCATCTGACGAACAGTTCGTGATTTGGCCACTCGACCCGCTCGATCCGGCCACCGCCCTTCCGCTCAGGGTCGGTGTCATACCGCAGGAGGAGGGCGCCACCTGGGCGTACGCCCAGCGGTGGTCGGGCCAACCGTCCGGCGGAGCGACGAGAAACCATGATCACCGGAAGGAGCATGGAGGTACGGCCGGACGCCCCTGGAAGGGCCCGGCCGGCCAGCCCCCCGGAGCCGAACGGCCCGGTCCGCCATGCCCGACTTGAGGAGCACCCCGTGAGCACGTCGACCGCAAGCGCCGTCCGTACCGGCCGGGCGGCCGCCCGCGCCACCGGCCTGAACAAGGTCTACGGGGAGGGCGAGACCCGCGTGGTCGCCCTCGACAACGTCAGCGT
>NZ_LGDO01000488.1:0-54395 GCF_001279805.1 Streptomyces sp. XY431 | reverse complement strand
GGGCCGGGGCGGCGGGGATCGGCGCGCCTCCGGTGCCGCCCGTGCCTCCGGTGCCGCCCGCCGGGGGTGACGGGGCGGTGGTGGCCGACGGGGAGGCCGAGGCCGGCGCGGTGGTGGTCGGGGTGGTGCTCGGGCCGGCGGTGAAGGGCCGGCGGTTGCCCTCGGTGGGCTGGAGGTCGAAGGAGCGGACGACGGTGCCGTCCAGGACGTCGCCCATGTAGCTGGTCCAGATCCGGGTGGGGAAGGCGCCGCCATTGATCCGGGCGTAGCCGGCGGTGCCGGCCAGCGGTTCCTTGGCGTGGGTTTTCGGGTTCTCCCGGAAGAGGCCGACGGTGGTGGCGAGTTCGGGGGTGTAGCCGGCGAACCAGGCGGAGAGGTTGGCGTCGGTGGTGCCGGTCTTGCCGGCGGCGGGGCGTCCGAGGTCGAGGGCGGCGGCGCCGGTGCCGTGCGGGCCGATGACGTCGCGCAGGACGTCGGTGACGGCGTCGGCGGTGCCTCGGTCGAGGGCGGTGGAGCCGGGGTGGTCGGGCAGGTCCGGTACGTCGAGCTGTCCCGGGCCGGGGTTGACCCGCTCCAGCCCGGCGACCGACCAGGGCTGGTGCGCCTCGCCGTGGTTGGCCAGGGCGGCGTAGACGCCGGCCAGGTCGAGGGCACTGGGGGTGGCCGTGCCGAGGGTCATCGAGGTGTTGGCCGGGTCCATGCCGGGCACGTCGGCCGGGATGCCGAGCCGGACGGCGGTCTCCCGGACGTGGGCGAGGCCGGCGTCCACCCCTTCCTGTGCGTACACCGAGTTGACGGATTTGACCATGGCCTGGCGCAGGGTGATGGAGCCGTAGTCGATGTCGTCCTCGTTGGGCGGCGCGTACGGGCTGGGGCCGTCGGTGACGGGGCGTTCGCTGGTGCCGTCGTAGCGGGTCTCGGTGCTGATCGGGAGGCCGTCGGAGCTGCTGCCGCGGTGGGAGCTGAGGCCGGCGGCGAGGTCGATCGGTTTGAAGGTGGAGCCGATCTGGTTGTCCTGGCGCAGTGCGTCGTTGTAGGGCTGTTTGGCGTAGTCGGGGCCGCCGTAGACGGCGACGACGCGGCCGGTGGCGGGTTCGACGGAGGCGCCGGCGACCCGGACGTCGGTGTCGGTGGCGGGCCGGGCGGCGGGGTCGAGTTCGTCGGTGAGTTCCTCGTGGACGGCGCGTGCGAAGGCGTCCTGCTTGTCCTGGTCGAAGGTGGTGGTGATGCGCCAGCCGCCGGCCTTGAGGGTGGCGGAGTCGAGGATGCGGTTGGTGACCAGGTAGTCGTCGGCGACGCCGACCAGGTAGCCGGCCTGGCCGGCCAGGCCGGTGGCGGGCTGCGGGTCGAGGGGGTCGGGGAAGGCGGTGTCGGCGCGTTCGGTGGCGCTGATGAAGCCGAGCTGGACCATGCCGTCGAGGGTGTACTGCCAGCGGGCGAGGGCGCGTTCGCGGTTGGCGGGGGTCGCGGTCTTCACGTCGTAGGCGCTGGGGGCCTGGAGCAGGGCGGCGAGGTAGGCGCTCTGCGGGAGGGTGAGTTCGGAGACGTCGATGCCGTAGTAGGCGCGGGCGGCGCTCTGGATGCCGTAGGCGCCGCGGCCGAAGTAGCTGGTGTTGAGGTAGCCGGCGAGGATCTCGTTCTTGTCGCGCTGCTGGTCGACCTTGAGGGCGATCAGGAGTTCGCGGCCCTTGCGTTCGATGGTCCGGCTCTGGGTGAGGTAGTAGTTCTTGACGTACTGCTGGGTGATGGTGGAGCCGCCCTGCATGCCCTGGCCGGTCAGGGTGTTCCAGCCGGCCCTGACCATGCCCTTCAGGTCGATGCCGCGGTTCTGGTAGAAGGTGCGGTCCTCGGCGGAGACGACGGCCTGCCGGGTGTTGACGGGGATCCGCTCGATGCCGACATCGGTGCGGTTGACGGCTCCGGTGCGGGCGATCTCGGTGACGCCGTCGGCGTAGAGGTAGATGTTGCTCTGGGCGACGGCCTGGGCGTTGGGGTCGGGCAGCGGGACGATGACGTAGAGCACGGCGAAGGCGCCGACGGCGAGCAGCAGGGCGCCGAACACGGTGCCGAGGCAGATCCGCCAGGTGGGCAGCAGCCGCCGCCGGAGCGGCAGGGCGCGGCGCGCCTCGCGGCGGGCGGCCCGTCTGGCACGGCGGGCGGTGCTCAAGGTCATGCCGAGATTATGTGCTATTTGACCGTGAATCAGGTGGCGGGGCGGCGCCGGGCGGTCGGGGGAAAACCGGGTGCGCACCGGGTTGTCCGGCGCTACGGTGAAAGGTGCTAACGACATAGCGCAGCCGGTTCGGGCCTCGGCCCGGTTCAGCTCCGCCCGCCAGTCCGGTACCCCCCGGGTGCGGTGGCCGGGGCCGGTCCGGCATGCGCTCCCGCGGCCAGGGGTCTCCCTGCGCCGCTCTTTGTCGACAAGGAGACAATATGCAGAATGCTGGGCTCCATCCTCCTGATCCCGTCGGCGACACCCCCGCGCCCCCGCGCCCGCCGGGTCCGGCCGCCGCCGTCCCGGGCGGCTTCGCCCCGGACCTCCATGCGGCCCTGCGCCTCTACGCGGCCGTCGCCCGGGGCGCGTTCCGGCGCTTCTCCACCTACCGGGCCGCCAGCCTCGCCGGGGCCTTCACCAACACCGTCTTCGGCTTCATCCTCGCCTCCACCTTCCTCGCCCTCTGGCACGCCCGCCCCGGACTCGGCGGCTACGACGAGGTCACCGCGGTCACCTACATCTGGGTCAGCCAGGGGCTGCTGGTCACCGTCGCCGTCATGGGCGGCGGCTTCCAGGACGACGTCCAGGAGCGCTTCCGCAGCGGGGACATCGCCGTCGACCTCTACCGCCCGGTGGACTTCCAGGGCTGGTGGCTGGCCACCGACCTCGGCCGGGCCGCCTTCCACCTGCTCGCCCGGGGCGTGCCGCCGATGCTGGTCGGCTCCCTGGCCTTCCGCGTCCGGCTGCCCGAACACCCGCTGACCTGGGTGTTCTTCCTGCTCGCCACCCTGCTCGCGGTGGTGGTCAGCTTCGGGGTGCGCTTCCTCGTCTCGCTCACCGGCTTCTGGCTGCAGGACTCCGAGGGCGTGCGCTCGGTGACCCTGGTGGTGTCGATGTTCTTCTCCGGGATGCTGCTGCCGCTCGCGCTCTTCCCCGGCCTGCTCGGCGACCTCGCCCCGCTGCTGCCCTGGGCGGCGCTGGTGAAGGTGCCCACCGACGTCTTCCTGGAGCGCGTCACCGGCTCCGGCCTGCTCGGCGCGCTCGGCTTCCAGCTCGGCTGGGCCGTCGTCCTGCTCGCGGCCGGCCGGCTGGTCCAGCTGCTGGCGACCCGCAAGGTGGTGGTCCAGGGTGGCTGACCAGGCCGTCGTGACCCGGGCGCCCCTCCCCGCCGTCACCCGCGAGTCGCCGGCCGCCCGGGTGGCGTGGGCGGCGCGCTCCTGGTGGCTCGCCGCCGCCATGTGGACCAGGGCGATCATGTCCTACCGGGCGTCGTTCGTGATGATGCTCTGCGCCAACGTCGTGGTGACCTTCCTCGACTTCGCCGTGATCGTCCTGATGTTCCGCCACACCGACACCCTCGGCGGCTGGACCCTGCCCGAACTCGGCTTCCTCTACGGCACCTCGGCGCTGGCCCTCGGCCTGGCGAACCTCTTCGTCGGCTCGATCGACGCCCTGGGCGAGCGGATCCGCACCGGCACGCTGGACATCATGCTGGTCCGGCCCGCGCCCGCACTCGCCCAGCTGTGCGCCGAGCGGTTCTCGCTGCGCCGGCTCGGCCGGCCCGCCCAGGCGGCCGCCGTGCTGCTCTGGTCGCTGACCGCGCTCGACGTCCACTGGACCTGGGACCGGGTGCTGCTGCTGCCGGTCCTGGTGGTCTGCGGCACGCTGATCTTCGCCGCGGTCTTCATCGGCTTCGCCAGCCTCCAGTTCTGGTGGGGCGAGGCCAAGGAGCTCCAGAACTCCTTCACCTACGGCGGCGCCACCGTGCTGCAGTACCCGCCGACCGTCTTCGCCAAGGAACTCGTCGCCGGCACCGTGTTCGGCGTCCCGCTGGCCTTCGTCAACTGGCTGCCGGCGCTGCGGATCCTCGACCGGCCCGACCCGCTGGGCCTGCCCACCGCCTTCCAGTACGCCTCGCCGCTCGCGGCCGCGTTCGCCCTGACCGCCGCCGGCCTGGCCTGGCGGGCCGGGCTGCGCGCCTACCGCGGCGCCGGCGGCTGACCCCCACTCCCCGACACCTGAGGAAGCACCATGGCACTGATCGAACTCGACGACGTCCGCCGCACCTTCACCGTCCGCGCCAAGACCGGCCGGCTGCGGCGGGAGAAGCGCGAGGTGCGCGCCGTCGACGGGCTGACCTTCACCGTCGAGGCCGGCGAGTGCGTCGGCTACATCGGCCCGAACGGCGCCGGCAAGTCCACCACCATCAAGATGCTGACCGGCATCCTCGTCCCCACCGCCGGACGGCTGCGCGTCGCCGGCGTCGACCCGGCCCGGGAACGGGTCGCCCTGGCCCGCCGGATCGGCGTCGTCTTCGGACAGCGCACCACGCTCTGGTGGGACCTCCCGCTGCGCGACTCCTACGAACTCGCCCGCCGGCTCTACCGGATCCCCGACCACCGATATCGCGCCAACCTGGACCGCTGCGTCGACCTGCTCGACCTCGGCGCGCTGCTCGACACGCCCGTCCGCCAGCTCTCGCTCGGCCAGCGGATGCGCGGCGACCTCGCCGCCGCCCTGCTGCACGACCCGCGGGTGCTGTACCTCGACGAGCCGACCATCGGCCTGGACGTGGTCAGCAAGGCCAAGGTGCGGGACTTCCTGCGCGAGGTCAACCGCGACCTCGGCACCACGGTGCTGCTCACCACCCACGACCTCACCGACATCGAGCAGCTGTGCGACCGGGTCATGGTGATCGACCACGGCCGGGTGGTCCACGACGGCGGTCTTGAGGCCCTGCACGCGGCCGGGGACAGCGAGCGGACCCTGGTCGTCGACCTGGCCGGGAGCCACCCGCCGATCGAGGTGCCCGGCGCCCGGGTGGTCCGGGTGGAGGGCCCGCGCCAGTGGCTGGCCTTCCCGGCGCAGGAGAGCGCGGCCCCGGTGGTGGCGGCCGTCGCCGCCCGGTACCCGCTGGTCGACCTCTCGGTGCGGGAGCCGGCGATCGAGGACGTGATCGCCCGGATGTACGCCGAGGTCGCGATCGGCTGAGCCTTCGCCGGGCGGTCGGGGCTCGCTGACCCGGGGCCGGGTGTTCCGTACTCGGCCGGGTGTTCGGTCCGCCTCGCTCGTGCGGGTGGTGGACGTGACCCCACGGCGTGCCGCCGAGTTGACCTTCGGCGACCCGCGCACCGGAGGGCAGCGCCCGATGACCGAACCCGACGTGACCGTGGTGATCGCGGTCTACAACACCATGCCGTACCTGACCGCCTGTCTGGACTCGCTGGTCCGGCAGACCATCGGGCACGCGCGCATGGAGGTGGTCGCGGTCGACGACGGTTCCACGGACGGCGGCGGCGAACTGCTCGACACCTACGCGGCCCGGCACCCCGGGCTGTTCCAGGTCGTCCACCAGGCCAACTCCGGCGGCCCGGCCGCGCCGACCAACCGGGGGCTGGCGCTCGCCCGAGGCCGCTACGTGCTCTTCCTCGGCGCCGACGACTGGCTCGGCGACGAGGCCCTGGCGCGGATGGTCGCCTCCGCCGACGACTGGGGGTCGGACGTCCTGATCCCCAAGCAGGTCGGGGTGAACGGGCGGCTGGTGCCGCAGGGCATCTTCGACGCCACCGCCGCCTCGGTCGGCTTCGAGGACTCCGCACTGGCCTGGGCGCTCGCCGACACCAAGCTGTTCCGGCTCGACCTGCTCCGGCGGCACAACCTGGCGCGCAAGGAGGAGCTGAAGGTCTACTCCGACCAGCCCTTCACCCTCGCCGCCTGCCTGCGGGCCCGCCGGATCTCGGTCCTTGCCGACTACGACCACTACTTCCTGGTGCTGCGCGAGGACCGGGGCAACGTCACCCAGCGGGCCGGCGCGCTGGACCGGGTCCGCGGGGTCGCGGCCGTGCAGTGGGTGGCCGCCGAACTGGCCGCGCCCGGCGGGCAGCTGGACGCCATCAGGGCGCGGCACTTCGGCTGGGAGGTGCCGCAGCTGCTCCAGCAGGGCCTGCTCGCCCTCGACGCCGGGCTGCGGGACCAGGTCTGCGACGGGGTCGGCGAACTCGTCCGGCAGTTCGGCGCCCGCGAGGTGTACCACCGGCTCGCGGTGCCCGACCGGGTCCGGCTGGAGCTGGCCGCCACCGGGCGGTACGAGGAGCTGCGCGAACTGATCGGGTACGAGGCGGAGCACGGCGCACCGCCGGAGGTGTCGGAGACCGGGGCGGACGGGGTCCGGCGGCGGTACGCGGCCTACCCGGTGTTCCGGGACGGCGCGGTCGGGCTCGCGGACGAGCTGTTCCTGCTCGGGGAGGAGCGGGCGGAGGCGCCGGCGGACCCGGGGGCGGGCGGGGAGACCGGGCCGCCGCCGCCCACGCTGGTGCAGCAGCTCTGGCGCGGCGCGGTGCCCGCCCAGGTGCGCCGCCGGCTGCGCGGCTACCCGGTGTGGCGCCGGCTCGCCGACGCGGTGGCCGCCGACGGCCGGAACGGGGGACGGCGATGAGCCCGCTCGACATCTGTGTGGTGGGCCTGGGCAAGCTCGGCCTGCCGCTCGCCGTCCAGTTCGCCGCCAAGGGGCACCGGGTGACCGGCGCCGACGTCGCCCCGCCGGTGGTCGAGGCGGTCAACCAGGGCCGGCCGCCGTTCCCCCGGGAGGCCGGACTGGACGAGGCGCTCAAACAGGTGGTCGCCGAGGGCCGGCTGCGCGCCACCACCGACACCTCGGCCGCCGTCGCCGGGGCCGAGGCGGTCGTCCTGGTCGTCCCGCTGGTCACCGCCGCCGACGGCACGCCCGACTTCACCCTGCTCGACGCCGCCACCGACGCGGTCGCGGCCGGGCTGCGCCGGGGCACGCTGGTCAGCTACGAGACCACCCTGCCGGTGGGCGTCACCCGGGGCCGGTGGGCGCCGCGCCTGGCGGCCGGCTCCGGGCTGACCCCGGGCCGGGACTTCGCGCTGGTCTTCAGCCCGGAGCGGGTCCGCACCGGCCGGGTCTTCGCCGACCTGCGCCGCTACCCCAAGCTGGTGGGCGGGACCGACCCGGCCGCCACCCGGCGCGGCGCCGAGTTCTACCGCGCGGTGCTGGACTTCGACCCGCGGCCCGAACTGGCGGCGCAGGGCCGGCCGAACGGGGTGTGGGAGCTGGAGTCCGCCGAGGCGGCGGAGTTCGCCAAGCTCGCCGAGACCACCTACCGGGACGTCAACATCGCGCTGGCCAACCAGTTCGCCCGGTACGCGGACCGGATCGGGGTGGACTTCGCCGCCGTCGCCGACGCCTGCAACTCGCAGCCGTTCAGCCATCTGCACCGGCCGGGCATCGCGGTCGGCGGGCACTGCATCCCGGTCTACCCGCGGCTCTACCTGTGGAACGACCCCTCGGCGACGGTGGTCCGCGCGGCCCGGGCGGCCAACCTGGAGATGCCGGCCTATGCGGTCGGGGTGCTGGACGGTGCCCTGGAGGGCGGGATCGCCGGGCAGGGCGTGCTGGTGCTCGGTGCCGCGTACCGGGGCGGGGTCAAGGAGACCGCCTACTCGGGGGTGTTCCCGCTGGTGGAGGCGCTGCGGGCGGCGGGCGCCCGGCCGTACGTGGCCGACCCGCTGTACCCGGCGGGGGAACTGACGGCGCTGGGCCTGCCCGCGTACGGGGGCGAGCCGGTGGCGGCGGCGGTGCTGCAGGCGGACCACCCGGAGTACCGGGAGCTGGCCCCGGGCGACCTGCCGGGCGTCAGGGTGCTGCTGGACGGCCGGCGGTGCACCGATCCCGACCGCTGGGCGGGCGTGGCGGGGGTGCGCCGGATCGTGCTCGGGGGCGCCTGAGGTCGGGTGGCCGCCTGCCCGGAGGGGCGGGCGCGGGGCGGGCCTGGGCCGGGCGCGGGGCGGGCGCGGTGGTCGACCGGCGCGCGACCACCGGACGCGCCGTCCGTTCGCGCCGGGCAACGGGCAGACTGGCGGGGGGAGCGACGAAGCCTTGAGCGGGACCGGCCCCGGGATGCGGTTCACCGCGGCCGACGAGGAGAAGAGACGCGGCGTCCGCCGGATGAAGACCATCGCGACCGGCCTGCTGGCCTTCGCGACCCTGGTCTTCGCCCTGGCCACCTGGGCGAAGGCGGCCGGCGCCGGTGCCTGGGCCGGCTATCTGGCGGCCGCCGCCGAGGCCGGCATGGTCGGTGCGCTGGCCGACTGGTTCGCGGTGACCGCGCTGTTCCGGCGCCCCTTCGGCCTGCCCATCCCGCACACCGCGATCATCCCGACCAAGAAGGACTCCTTCGGCCGGTCGCTGGGCGACTTCGTCGGGGAGAACTTCCTCTCCGGCCAGGTGGTGCGCGAACGGCTCGCCGCGCTCGGCATCGCCCGCCGGCTGGGCGAGTGGCTGGCCGCGCCCGGCAGCGCCGAACGGGTCACCAAGGAGGCCTCGGCGGCGCTGCGCGGCGTGCTGGCGGTGCTCCGCGACGACGACGTGCAGGCGGTCGTCGCCGAGGCGGTGACCCGGCGGGCCGCCGCCACCTCGGTCGCCGAGCCGGCCGGCCGGATGCTCGGCAAGGTGGTCGCGGACGGCGGCCACCACGGGGTGGTCGACCTGGTCGCCGTCCGGGCGCACGACTGGCTGGCCGAGAACCACGCCGAGGTGGTCCAGCGGGTCACCCAGAAGACCCCCGGCTGGACCCCGAAGTTCCTCGACCACCAGGTCGGCGAACGGGTCTACAAGGAGCTGATGCGGTTCGTCACCGACATCAGGGACGACCAGGAGCACCCGGCGCGCGGCGCGATCGACAACTTCCTCGCCGACTTCGCCACCGAGCTGCAGACCGACCCGGAGACCATCGCCCGGGTCGAGCGGGCCAAGGGCGAGCTGATCGCCAGGCCCGAGGTGCAGGAGCTCATCGCCTCCACCTGGGCGGCCGTCCGCTCGCTGGTGCTGAACGCCGCCGAGGACGAGGACAGCGAGCTTCGCCGGCGCATCCGCGAGGGCGTGCGGACCTTCGGCGCGCGCCTGGCCACCGACCCCAAGCTCCAGGCCAAGGCGGACGGCTGGCTGCAGGACGCCGCCCAGTACCTGGTCGAGACCTACCGCACCGAGATCACCTCGCTGATCTCCGAGACGGTGGCGGGCTGGGACGCCGACGACGCCTCGCGCAAGATCGAGGCCAACGTCGGCCGGGACCTCCAGTTCATCCGGATCAACGGCACGGTGGTCGGCGCGCTGGCCGGGCTCCTGATCCACTCGCTGGCGGTCGCGTTCGGCGGCTGAGACAGCGGCGGTGTCTCCAACCGAAGCTTGAGACACCACCCGCAACATGGCTCTGACCTGCGAAAACGTCCCCGTCGGGGGTCGGGGACGTGGTGGGACGGCCGAAAACGGTCCGGCGGCCCCGGCGGCGTGCGCCAGAGTGGTCCCAGCAGGTTCCGCGGCACGGTGATCGACCGGGCCGCAGATCCGCCCGCAGGTCGACGACGCGGTGGCGGGCGGGACGGCGGGGACAGCGGGCGGCACGGGGGTGTGCCCGCCGTCCCCACCGCACCGCCCGCCTCTATCCTTGCCAGCACCACCTTGTACGCGCGTAGAAGTACGCGCGGCGCGGCGGCTCGTCGAGGCAGAGGAAGAAAGGGCACCACCGTGGTCCAGCCGGACGGAAGTCGGATCGGAACCCCCAGCAGCACCCCCGCGGAGTCCGCGGACCGCTCCATCGAGGCGTTCATCGCCGCGATGCCGAAGGCGGAACTGCACGTCCACCACGTCGGATCGGCCTCGCCCCGGGTGGTCGCCGAACTGGCCGCCCGGCACGAGGGCCGGACCAGGGTGCCCCTCGACCCGGCGGCCCTCGCCGAGTACTTCACCTTCACCGACTTCGCGCACTTCATCGAGGTCTACCTGAGCGTCGTGGACCTGGTCCGGGACGCCGAGGACGTCCGCGCCCTCACCTACGGCGTGGCCGAGGACATGGCCCGGCAGAACATCCGCTACGCCGAGCTGACCGTCACCCCGTACTCCTCGGTGAGCCGGGGCATCCCCGACGTCGCCTTCATGGAGGCCATCGAGGACGCCCGCCACCGCGCCGAGAAGGAGCTCGGGGTGGTGCTCCGCTGGTGCTTCGACATCCCCGGCGAGGCCGGTCTCGCGGCCGCGGAGGAGACCGCCCGGCTCGCCGTCGACCTGGCGCCCGAGGGTCTGGTCAGCTTCGGCCTCGGCGGCCCGGAGATCGGTGTCCCGCGCCCGCAGTTCAAGCCCTACTTCGACCGGGCGCGGGCGGCCGGCCTGCGCAGTGTCCCGCACGCGGGGGAGACCACCGGGCCGGAGACGGTCTGGGACGCGCTGCGGGTGCTCGGTGCCGAGCGGATCGGCCACGGCACCCAGGCGGTGAAGGACCGGGCGCTGCTCGACCACCTGGGCGAGCACCGGATTCCGCTGGAGGTCTGCCCGACCTCGAACATCGCCACCCGGGCGGTGGAGCGGATCGAGGACCACCCGATCAAGCGGATGGTCGAGGCCGGGCTGCTGGTGACCGTCAACAGCGACGACCCGCCGATGTTCGGCACCGACCTCAACACCGAGTACACGGTGGCGGCGCGGCTGCTCGGCCTGGACGAGGCCGGGGTGGCCGCGCTGGCGAAGAACGCGGTGGAGGCGTCCTTCCTCGATGCCACCGGCAAGGCCCGGCTGGCCGGGGAGATCGACGCCCACCTGACCCGGTGGCGCCAGGTCTGAGCGGCGGCTTCCCGCGGCTCCGGGGCCCCGTCGGCAGGTGCCGGCGGGGCCTTCGGCGTTCCCGGGCGGGGCTTCCGGTGCGGGCGGGCGGGGCCTTCGGTGCGGCCGGTGGGGCTTCCGGTGCGGCCGGGCGGGGCCGTTCGCCGGGGGTGGCACCATTCACTCGTTCGAGTGGCGCCAATAAGTGGCGCCAATTCGCTCGACATGGCGCCATGCGTGTGCCATTCTTCTGGGCATGGACCTCACGCCGTACGTCGACAATCTCCGGCACGAGCTCGCGGTGGCCGCGGGTGCGGGCGGGGACGAAGCGCGCGCTCTGGCCGAGCGCCTGACCCTTCCGCTGGAGTCGGCCGCCCGGCTCACGCTGCTGAACGCACTCTCCGCCGCGATGGGGGAGGTGACCAGGGAGCTGGCCCCCGGATCGGTGGACGTCCGGCTGCGCGGGCTCGACCCGGAGTTCGTGGTCACCGTGCCGCCGGGCGCCGACTCGTTCCACGGACCGGGGCCGTTCCACGAGGCGGGGCCGGCCGGGTCGGGGTCGGTGGCACCGTCGGTGGCGCCACCGGTGGCGCCCTCCGGTGCGGCCGGTGAGGGCGAGGACGGCACCACCGCCCGGATCAACTTCCGGCTCCCCGGCCACCTCAAGGCCCGGGTCGAGGAGGCCGCCGGGCAGGAGGGCCTCTCCGTCAACGCCTGGCTGGTCCGGGCCGTCGCCGCCGCGCTGGAGCCGGCCGCACCCGCCAGGCCCGGGCCGAGGAGCAGCCGCGGGGTCGGCCAGGGCTTCACGGGCTGGGTCCGCTAACCACCGGCCCGGCCCCCCAATCATCCGTCAGTCACCCCTTTCACCTGCGGAAACGCAGCACAGAGCCACTAGGACGGAACAGCCATGCCTTCTTTCGACACCCCGGGCCCGATCCGCGCCACCCTGCGGTTCGACATCGGCTCGGTCCGGATCACGGCCGCCAAGCGCACCGACACCCTGGTCGAGGTCCGCCCGACCGACCCCGGCGCCGCGCTGGACGTCCGGCTCGCCGAGCAGGCCACGGTCTCCTGCGCCGACGGCGCCCTGGTCGTCAAGGTCCCGAAGAAGCGCGGGATCTTCGGGAAGACCGGATCGGTCGACATCACCGTCGAGGTCCCGGCCGGGTCCTCGGTGGACGCCGACGCGCCGATGGGCGACTTCCTGCTGGAGGGCGTCTTCGGCGACTGCTGGATCAAGACCTCGGTCGGCCGGATCCGGATCGACGAGGCGGCGGCCGTCGACCTGCGGAACGAGCTCGGGGACGTCCGGCTGGGGCGGGCCGACGGGGACGCCGAGGTGGCGTCCTCCGGCCGGATAGAGATCGGCACCGTCGGGGGCACGCTGAAGGTCAAGAACCTCAACGGCGAGACCGTCGTCGGGGAGGTCGGCGGCGAGCTGCGGGCCGAGGCGGCCAACGGCGCCGTCACCGTCGGCACCGCGCTGGCCGGGGTCGACCTCCGGTCCGCCAACGGCAGCCTGCGGATCGGCGAACTCGTCCGGGGCCGCGCCGCGCTGGAGACCGCCATCGGCACCGTCGAGGTCGGCATCGCCGAGGGCACCGCCGCCTGGCTCGACGTGCACACCCAGGTCGGCTCGGTCCGGAACGCGCTGGACGCCTCGGGCGCGCCCGGCGGGGGCGGGGAGACCGTCCAGCTCACGGCCCGCACGCAGCTCGGTGACATCGTGATCCGGCGCGCCTGATCCAACCCCGGGCGCGTCCTTCGGACCGCCCGCGGCCGCCCGGACGGGGGGCGGCCGCGGGCTCCCGGGAGCGGGAGACCCGGCGCCGGCGGGGGTCAGCGCGGCAGGCGGAGCGCCAGGCCGTCGAGGATGACCTCCAGGCCGTAGTTGAACTTCTGGTCGCGCAGGGCCTCGGGGTTCACCACGGCGTTGGCCGCGGCGTCGGCGAAGGCGTCGGCGAGGAAGTCGTGCCCGGCCACCGCCTCCGCGGCGGAGGGCATCAACCGGGCGATGAACTCGGCCTCGGTGTCGCCGCTCCTGGCCACCGTGGTGAGGAAGGCGGCCTCGGTGGTGCTCATCCCCAGCACGTAGGAGAGCACGGTGTCGATGGCCCGCGACGGCTCGGGGAAGCCGGCGGTCGCGAAGAGCGCGGCCATCCGCTCGGACACCGTCACCAGGTTGGGGCCCAGGTAGACCAGGCCGGCCTGGCCGATGACCGAGCCCAGCCAGCGGTGGCGCAGCGTGGTGGCCCGGAAGGACTCGCAGGTCAGGGTGACATGGGAGCGCCATTCGGTGGCGTCCGGGTCCGGGACGGGGATCTCGCCGAACACCTCGTCCACCGCGAGCTCGATCAGCTCGTCCTTGGTGGCGACGTGCCGGTAGAGCGAGGTCGCGCCGGCGTTGAGCCGGGCGCCGAGCTTGCGCATGGAGAGCGCCTCGACCCCGTCGGCGTCGAGCATCGCGATCGCCTCGCGGACGATCGTGTCCCGGCTGAGCACGGGCTGTTCGGGCTCCCGCTGCTGCCGGGCCCATACGGACGGGATCGGGTTCGTCGCCTTGGCAGCCACCGCTGGTCCTCCTTGGAATCGGTAACGGAAATCCCTGCGTACACCGTTCGCATCAAGCGTACAGGAATCAGGGTTGCGCACACTGTTCCGCAGTGCGTACAGTGTTCGCATCGACGGTACATCGTACGCATCGGGCGTACTTCGGAGGGGAAAAGACATGGAAGGCCGTAACCCACGGCGTTGGTGGATCCTGCTCGTGCTGTGCCTCAGCACGCTCGTCCTGGTGGTCGACAGCATGGCGCTCACCGTGGCGGTGCCGTCGATGACCGAGGACCTCAAGGCCACCGCGCAGGACACGCAGTGGATCCTCGACTCGTACATCCTGGTCTTCGCCGGCCTGCTGCTGACCTCGGGAAGCCTCGGCGACCGGTTCGGCCGCCGCAAGGTGATGATCGCCGGTCTGCTGCTGTTCGGCGCGGCCTCGCTGGCGGCGACGCTCTGCAGCAACCCCGGTGAGGTCATCGCGAGCCGGGTGGCGATGGGCGTGGGCGGCGCGCTGATCATGCCCTCGACGCTGTCGATCCTCATCACCGTCTTCGACGAGGACGAGCGGGGCAAGGCCATGGCGGCCTGGGGCTCGGTCTCGATGCTCGGCCTGGTCGGCAGCCCGGTGCTGGGCGGCGTGCTGATCGACCACTTCTCCTGGCACTCGATCTTCTTCATCAACGTGCCGGTGGTGGTCGTGGCGATCACGGCCGCGCTGCTCCTGATGCCCGAGTCCAAGGGGCCCTGGCAGAAGCCGGACCCGCTGGGCGCGGTCCTCTCGGCGGTCGGCATGACGGCGCTGATCTGGTGGATCATCGAGATCCCGAAGCACGGCGCGTTCGGCGGCAGCTCGCTGGTCACCCTGCTGGTCGCGGTCGCGGCCCTCGGCGGTTTCGTGGTCTGGGAGAACAAGGTCGCGGAGCCGATGGTGCCGCTGGCGCTCTTCAAGAAGCGCAACTTCAGCGGCGGTTCGCTCTCGCTGACCCTGGTGCAGATCGGCAACGGCGGCCTGCTGCTGGTCCTCACCCAGTACCTGCAGTTCGTGCTGGACTACTCGCCGGTCAAGGCGGGCACGGCCTTCGTGCCGATGGCGGTCGCCGCGCTGATCGGCAACGGCGCCGGCGCCGGGCTGAGCGCCAAGACCGGCCACCGGCCGCTGGTCCTGGTCGGCATGGGCCTGATGGCCGGCTCGTTCGTCCTGCTCAGCACGGTCGACGCGGACACCGGCTTCACCGTCCCGGCGGTGGCACTGGGCCTGCTCGGCCTGGGCGCCGGTCTCGCGATGCCGGCCGCGGTCGGCGCGCTGATGAGCGAGATCCCGGCCGAGAAGGCGGGCGTCGGCTCCGCGCTCAACGACACCATCCAGCAGGCGGGCACCGCGCTCGGCATCGCGATCCTCGGGTCCCTGCTGGCCAGCGGCTACGCCGACAAGATGCCGGCCGGTTCCTCCGAGCAGGCCAAGCAGTCGATCGTCGGCGCGCTGGCCGAGGCCAAGGGCGACCCCGCCGCGGTGCACGCCGCCCGGGAGGCGTTCACCTCGGCGATGTCGACCACCCTCATGGTGAGCGCGGCGGGCGTCCTGGCGGCGGCCCTGGTGGCGGCGCTGGTGCTGCGGAACCGCAAGCCGGGCGCCCCCGCCGAGGCTCCCGGAGCGGCCGAGGAGGACATGGCCGAGCTGGCGGTCTGACGAACACGAGGCACGCGAAAGGCCGGCACCCCGTCACGGGGGGCCGGCCTTCGGCGTACCTCGGCACGCTCGGAGCACGATCCCGGCGCGATCTCAGCGCGCTCCAGTGTGCTCCGGTGCGAGAGGTCAGAGCACGATGTAGTCGGTCTTGTCGTTCCAGCTGCCGCCGTAGGGGTAGCCGAGACCGGTGAGGTTGTAGCAGTTGCCGTTCCACAGGTAGACCGACGGGTCCGGCTGCAGGGTGCGGTCGTCGTAGAGCGTGAGGTCCCCGCCGTTGCGGAACACGCAGGCGGAGCTGGCCCGGTCGCGGAACGACCAGTCGGAGAGGTACTTGGTCCCGGGCTCCGACCAGCGCAGCAGCAGACCGGAGAAGTTGACGTCCTCCCAGAGGCAGGCCCAGCCGGACGGGCAGTCAGCGGTGGACTGCGCCACCTGGCCGCCGGTGGCGGGGGCCGCGGCGCCGGCGGCCTTGGCGGCCTTGACGGCGAGGGCCGCCGCCGGGTCGAGAGTGGTGAGCGCCTGGTCGGCCTCGGCGACACTGTCGTGGCAGTACACCGCACCGCCCTTCACCTCGGTGCAGACGCTGGCGCCGGCCCAGCCGTTGGCCAGGTCGATCTTCTTGCCGCGGTAGGTGGCGATCACCGGCGTGGACGGCGTTGCCTTCGCCGGGCCGGCGGACTGCGGGGCGTCGGCGGACGGGGCCGTCGGAACGGACGGCGCGGGCGTCGCCATGGCCGCCGGGGCCGCGAGCGCGAGCGCGCCGGCGGCAGCGGTGACGACGGCGAGCGTGCGGAAGGAACGCACGGTCAGCTTCTCCCTTGGTGAGTCGTGGCAGGACAGTGCTGCCACGACCCAACGCCGGATCCGCCGTTCGCACAATAGTTCCGACGAGGACCGGACAATGGCTGACCGAATTCGGTCATTGGCTTGATTCTGCGGTCGGGATCGCGACCCCCTCTCCCGGAGCGCCCACGATGCCCTGCGCGACCAGCGCGACGGAGTTCACCTCGTCCCCGGCCCGGCCCCACGGACCGTCCTTCACGAGCACGGCGCGCTTGCCCAGCAGCCGCATCGTCCGCTGGTCGAAGATCCACTCGAACCGGGTGCCGTTGTGCACCCGGGCGACGGCCACCCCGTGGCGCCCGACCGCGTCGACCGCGTCGTCGACGGTCGTCACACCCGGGATCCGGCCCGCCGCCCGGTACAGGGCGGCGGATACCGCGGGCGGCGCGACCGCGTTGCACAGCAGGTCGCCGATGGTGACGAAGGCCTCCTGGTCGGAACCGGTGGTCGAAGCGGACCCGGCGCCGTGGTTGTACCCGGCGTCGGCGTAGATGAGCTTGCTCAGGGCCTCGGGGTCGCTCGGCAGACCGGCCAGCATCCGGTAGGTGGGCGCGTTGAGGGAGACCGGGTCCGGCGCGGGAAGCTGCTGGTCACCGCCGTCCCGGCGCTGGAGGCCCGGCCGGGCGCCGTTCACCGCCGTCCACAGCTCGGTGTTCGTCGTGGTGGTGCTGCGCTGCATCGAACCGTCCGTGGACTCCGCCAGCGCGGTGGTGTGGCCGACGGTCCTGACGTAGGTGTACTGGCTGTCCTGGGCCGAGGGCTGCGGCTGGGTGTAGGCGACCCTGGCGATCCGGTCGAGGAGTTCCACGGACGCGGCGGTGGCGGGCGGCGCCTCCTCCGTGGACGAGGAATCGGGGGCGAGGGTCATCGCCGTGATGGCCGCGGCGGTGGCGACGGCGGTCACCAGGACCAGGCCGCGCCACCGGGTGCTGAGACCGGAGAACGGGCGGGGGCGGGCGAACTCGGTGAGCAGGAAGTCACGGCGGTCGGCCAGCTGGGAGAGCGAGGGTTCCAAGTGGGGCGGCGGGGGGAGCAACCGGGCGAGTTCACGGCGTTCGCAGTGCTCGTCCCACTCGGTGTGGTCGGTGCGTGGGTTGGTCATGGCCGCCTTTCCTGGTGGTGGCCCACGGACTGATGACTGATGGCGAGACCGGCGGGCGTCGACGAGGCGGAGGGGACCCGTGGAGCGGGGGGATCCTCGGCGTCGACGATCCGGCGGAGTTTGTCCCGGACCCGGGAGAGCCGGGAGCGGACGGTGCCGACGGGTATGCCCAGCGCCTGGGCGGCCTCCGCGTAGCCGAGCCCCGACCAGACGACGAGCGTGAAGACCTCACGCTCGGGACCGCCGAGCTGGTCGAGCGCGCGGACGGCGGCCGCGGCCGTATTGGCGTCGGTGATCCGGCCGACCACCTCGTCGGCGAAGTCGGGGATCGGATCACGGCGGGGGAGGCGGGACATCGCGTCACGGTGCCGACGCGCCGTCCGGGCGGTGTTGCGGAGCACATTGGTGGCGATGGCCAGCAGCCATGCCCGGGGGTGCAGCACCTCGTCGCGGAGCTTCTTCCGGAGCCGCCAGGCTTCGAGGAAGGTCAGCGAGACGATGTCGTCCGCGAGGTCGCGGTCCCCGGTCGATCTGTACGCGTGCGCGAAGACCGTGCGAGCGTGCTGATCGTAGAGCTCGGCGAAGATCTGGCGCTCGCCGGCCTGCGTCTGCTTACTGGACAAGGAGGACTCCACGCAGATCTGGTGTCCGCAGGGCGGAGAGGGTTCCAGGGAATCTTGAGGAAGTTGAGAAGGCCGGCACCCCGAGGGGTCGGGGCGCCGGCCCGGAGGCGACGGTTCAGGCGTCGAACTCGCCGTTGCGGATTCCGGCGAGGAGGTCGCGCCACTCGGTGAGGGTCAGCTGGGTCACCTCGGTGGGCCGGAGGCTGCTTCGGAGGTGGACGGTGTCGCCGGTGACGGCCACCTCGGGGCAGTTGCTGGAGTCGGCGCAGCGGCTCGGCCGCTGCCAGGCGAGTTCTTCCACTGGTCCCTCACAGATCCTTCAGGATGCCGGAGATGAAATCACACGACAGATTCTTGGGGAAGCTGAGAAGGCCGGCGCCCCGGGTGGTCGGGGCGCCGGCCCGGAGGCGACGGTTCAGGCGTCGAGCTCGCCGTTGCGGACCCCGGTGATGAGGTCGCGCCACTCGGAGAGCGTCAGTTGGGCGGTGGAGGAGGGGAGGAGGCTGCTCCGGATGTAGACCGTGTCGCCGGTGATGGCTACCTCGGGACAGTTGTTGCCGTCACCGCAGAGGCTTGGCCTCCGCCAGGGGAGTTCTTCCACTGGTTCCTCACAGAAGCTCAGGATGCCGGTGCCCCGAGGCGGAGCACCGGCGACTCAGATGTCGAACTCCCCGTTGCGGATTCCGGCGAGGAGGTCGCGCCACTCCGTAGGGGTCAACTGGGTCACCTCGGCGGGCCGGAGGCTGCTTCGAAGATAGACGGCGGCGTCGGTGACGGCTACCTCCGGGCAGTTGGTGGCGTCGGCGCAGGCCGAGGGCCGGGTCCAGTTCAGCGGTTCCATGGCTCAGATTCCCTTCTTGCTGCGATTGATCAGATCGCACGACTGCTTCGGGGAGAGTGATCGCTCAACCATTCGATCTATGATCTGCCGGTAGTTCTCCACCTGGTTGCGTTCATGGAGGAACACCGGGCCGCCGACCGCATCGAGTTGGACGGCGTCCAGCCGTTGGACCGGTCCCCTGGCATGGACGATTGCCTGCCCCGCGCCTTTGAAGCCGTCTGCCTCGAAGGTGACAACGTGGACGGTCACGTGCGGCAGCTGGGCGAGCTCCAGAACTCTCTCCAACTGCCTTCGGGCCACGTCGGCCCCGCCGAAGCGCATCCGGAGAGCCGCCTCGTGGACCACGGCCGTGTAGGGGTGGGATCCCTGCTCCATGAGGATCTCCGAGCGGCGCAGGCGGTTCTCCACTCGAGATCCCAAGAGGGCTTGAGTCGTCGTGCGGCCGGCGCAATCTCGCATCTCGCGCAGCTCGATACCCAGCCGCTCCTGCCTGACCGTTGGGGTGGCGCGTGGTGGCATGCGACAAGCATCTCCATGGGTGGGAGCCCTCATGCCTTTGCCCGGTGCGCCCCCGCCTGCACCGCTGGGAGTCCCCATGTGTAACCGCAACACCCCCTCCCTGACCGTCGCCCGCGAGGCCCTCCGCTCCGCCATGGCCGTCGCGGGCTTCCGCCCCGACGTCATCGCCGACGCCGAACTCGCCCTCGTCGAGCTGATCGCCAACGCCTGGCGCCACGGCCGTACGCCCGCGCCCGTGGTCCTCGTTCTCATCCTCGGTCGGACGCTCCGCGTCTCCGTCGGCGACGACTCCTCCGACCTCCCCGAGCACCGCGCCCTCGCCGACCTCGCCGAATCCGGTCGGGGCCTCCAGCTCGTTCAGGGCCTCACCCACCGCTGGGGCGCCGAACCCCAGAAACGCGGCAAGCTGGTGTGGTTCGAGCTCGACCAGGCCGCGTGACCGTGCTCGGGCTGCTGATCCTCATCATCGCGGCAGCCATCGTCGGCGCCGTCTGCCGGCTCCGGTCGGACTTCCTCCACGGCCGTCACCACGAGGAGTAACCCCGCGCGCCCGGCCTGACCGGCTGCCCGGTCGGCCAGGTCGGGGCGCACCTCATCGTCCCCGCAGCCAGGAGCCCAGTCCATCTGCCGATCGGCGGGGCGCATCTCCTCCTCCGAGCGCACCCGGACGACCGGTGAACTGCGCGAGGGGCATCGGCTCGCCATGGGCCCGCGCCCGGACCACCGCACCTGGTGGACCCTGGTCCGGCCCTGACGACGGCTCAGGACTCGGCGAGGATCTCCCGGATCACATGGCGCGCGTTCTCCGCCATCGCCGGGTTGGTGTGCCGGTAGTACGGCAGGGCGTTCAGCGCCAGGGCCAGGGCCCGGCCGCGCCCGCGCCGCCAGGTGGCGTCGTCCACGTCCAGCGCCGCGCGGTAGACCGCGCGGGCGTCGGGCGGCAGCAGGTTCCAGGCCGGCATCAGGTCGCAGGAGGGGTCGCCGACGCCCGTGCAGCCGAAGTCGATCACCGCGATCAGCCGTCCGTCGCCGTCCACCAGCAGATTGCCCGGCAGCAGGTCGGAGTGCAGCCACACCGTCCGCCCGTCCCAGGCCGGCGCGGCGAGCGCGTCCTCCCAGAGGGCGGTCACGGCCGCGCAGTCGACGCCCTCCGCGGGCAGTGCCCGCAGTTCCCCGATCGCCGTCCTGGTCTCCTCGTCGAGCAGTTCGATCGGCCCGCCCCGGTAGGCGGGCGGGGCGTCCGGCAGGGTGAGCGACCGGATCGCGGTCACGAAGCCGGCGAGGTCCTCGGCCAGCCGTACCGGCTCGCGCAGCGCTCCCGGCCGGGGATGGACGCCCTCCTGCCAGCGGTACACCGACCACGGCCACGGGTACCCCTCGGCGGGCCCGCCCGCGCCGAGCACCTCCGGGACGGCGACGGGCAGGAGCGGCGCCAGCCTCGGCAGCCACTCCTGCTCCATCACCAGGTCGGGTGCCCCCCAGTCCACCAGCGGCAGCCGGACCACCATCTCCTCGCCCAGCCGGTACATGGCGTTGACGGTGCCGCCGGAGGGGAAGCGGGTCACCGGCAGTCCGGCCCACTGCGGGAACCGGTCGGCGACCAGGCGCCGGACGAGGTCCTCGTCGATCGGGTGCTGGCCGGGGTGCAGATCCATGGTGTCGCTGTTCATGGGGCACTATCCGACCGTCGTGCCGCCCGGCGGGGCAAGTGTTTTTCGGCTGCCCGCCGCCGGGCCTCAGCGGCCGGGGCCCCGCAGGGCCGCGAGCGCGTCCACCGCCGTACCCGCCGGTGCTGTTGTGCCGCAGAGCGTCTTCACCGCGAGCGCGACGACCGCCGTTTCCACCCCGGACTGGTCGGTGCCCTCGTACGGGTTGTACGACAGCGCCACCTGCCGCTTCCCGTCCGCCGTGCCGAACAGCAGCGTCCCCCAGCCGGGCAGGCCCCCGTCGTGGCCCCACAGCGGGCCGCAGCCGAAGTCCGCCTGGGCCACGCCGAGCCCGTAGGAGCTGTGGCCCGACCCGGTCGGCACGGTCGTGGTGAGCGCGGCCTGCTCGGCCGGCCGCAGCAACCTGCCGCCGAACAGGGCGGCGTGGAAGCGGTCGAGGTCGGCGGTGGTGGAGATGCCGTTGCCGGCCGCGTCGCCGACGGTCGGGTTGAGCCTGGTGATGTCCGCCGGCCCCTCCGGCAGCTTGGCGTAGGCGCGGACGTGCGGGCCGCGCAGCCCGGTCTCCGAACCGGGGAACACGGTGTCGTCCAGGTGCAGCGGCCGGACGATCCGCCGCGTCACCTCGCTCTGCCAGCTGTGGCCGGTGAGCTTGTCGATCAGCAGGCCGGCCAGGATGTAGTTGGTGTTCGAGTACTTCCAGCCCTGGCCCGGGGCGAAGTACGGCGGGTGCGCGACGCCGATCGCGACCAGCTGCTCCGGCCGGTAGTCCTGCCAACGGCGGTCCCCGAGGGCGTAGTCGCGCAGGCTCGCCTCGTCCTGGTAGAAGAACCGCGGGTCCTCGGTGTAGTCGTACAGGCCGCTGCTGTGGTTGAGCAGCTGGCGGACGCTGATCGCGCCGCCGTTGGGGACGAGGCCCGGCAGGTGGCGCTCGACCGGGTCGTCCAGCCGCAGCCGGCCCTCCCCGACCAGCTGCAGCACGACGGTCGACACGAACGCCTTGGTGACACTGCCGATCCGGAACCGGCCGTCCGGCCTGACCGGCTGCCCGGTGGCCAGGTCGGACGTGCCCACCGCGTCGCGCCAGATCCGCCGGCCGTCCTCCCGGACCTCGGCGAACGCGGCCGTCGAGGAGCCGTCCGCGACGAACGCCCGCAGCTCCGCCCGCGCGTCGACCCCACCCCGGCGGGCATCGGCCGGGGCGGGCGCCGCCATCGCGGCCGGGGCGAGTGTGCCGACGGCGGCACCCGCCAGGGCGACGGCGGCCAGCCTCCTGCCCAGTCGGCCGCGCCCACGCAACTTGCCTTCCGGATAACTATTTTGACTGAACGTCATCATGAACCCCTCCGGCCCGGACCTCGGGCCCTCCGGGTCCAGGCTGGCAGCCGCCCCGGCCGGCCCGCGTCATCCTGCGGACCGGCCTCGGCCGCCCCCGGCCGTCCGACGGGGGGAGCGGGTGCCCCGGTCGAACGGCGGGGGTCGGGCGGCGGCCGCTCGGCATCACCGGGCTTGACAGCGGGCGGCTTCGGTGCATGTCAACGCGGCGCCCCCAGCGGTGAGTTCGCCCCGGCGGCGCCCGACCGCGCGGCGGGCTACCGCAGTCGCGAGGAGGACAGGATCGAGGCCAGGTGAGCCACCACCATGCCCCAGGTGATCGCCGCGATACCGGCCACCACCGCCCTGGTCGGGCCGATGCCGCCGACCGCCACGTCCGCCACCGCTGCCGCCAGCAGCACCAGCGAAGCCTCGATGCCGTTGGTCACCCGGTGGATCTTGAACACCGACGCCAGCCGGCGCGCGGTCGCGATGCCCTGCGAACGCGGCTGCGTCGACTCCTCGTCCGCCGGAGCCAGCCCGCTGCGCGCCCGCGCCACGTCCACCAGATCGGTCGACGCCTTCAGCAGCACCACACCGAGCGCCGCCGCCAGGCCCACCGACACCCACAGCTCCGACCCGCCCCGGGCCGCCCGGACACCCGCGCCGGCCATCAGCGCGGCGTCCGCCAGATACGCGCCGAGCCGGTCCACGTACACCCCGGCCGTGCTGAACCGCCGCTTCCAGCGGGCCACCTCGCCGTCGACGCAGTCGAACAGCAGGAAGCCCTGGAACAGCACCGCCGCCAGCACCGCGCCCACCGGCCCGGGGACCAGCAGCGCCGCCCCCGCGCCGACCCCGCAGACCACCATCAGCCAGGTCAGGGTGTTCGGCGACACCGAGGTCCGCACCAGCTGCCGGGTGACCCGCAACGACACGGCGCGCATGCAGAGCCGGCCCGCCCAGTGCTCCCCGTTGCGGCTCGCCAGCTTCGCCCGCGGCTGACAGACCTCCCGCAACTCCGCCAACGCCGGCGCAGCGACCGCCATGACGCCACCCTTCCCTTCACCTGAGCCCACCTGCGTGATCGTCCGGCCGACCGGCCCAAACGATCACACAGGCTAGAGCAGGCCGGGCGGTCCGGCCGATCCGGCCTCAGACCAGCGCCGGAACCGCGGGCTCCGGCGTCCCGTCCCGGTGGAGCCAGGCCCGCTCGGCCGCCGTCCAGGTGCTGGTGGTCAGCAGGTACACCGCGGCCGCCAGCGGGACGAGGGCGGCGAACAGCACGGTGCCGAAGGACAGGTACGGCAGGAACGCGAGCCCGGGCTGCGCCGGTGCGTCCTGCGCCGACTGTGCCGCCTGAGCCGCCTGCTCGGCCTGGGCCCGGCGGGCCTTCCGGAAGTTGACGTACCCCAGCGCCGCCAGCCCCGCGTACAGCACCGCGAACACCGCCCACTCGCCCGCACCGTGCGCCGAGCCCACGTGCAACCCCAGCGGGGCGCCGAACAGGGTGTGGCCGAGCAGGTCGTTCGGGGTGGTGAACAGCCGGTACATCACCGAGAAGAACGGGATCTGCACCAGCATCGGCAGGCAGCCCGCGAACGGCGAGGCCTTCTCCTCCCGGTACAGCTCGGCGAGCGCCGCCTGGAGCTTCTCCGGGCGGCCCTTGTGCTTGCGGTTCAACTCGGCGATCCGCGGCGCCAGCCGGGTCCGCGCCTTCTCGCCGCGCGCCGCAGCCCGCGCCAGCGGGTGCAGCGCCAGCCGGACGCAGACGGTGAACAGGACGATCGCGAGCGCGGTCGGGACGACCTGCGCGAACGCGGCGACGACATCGTGGGCCAGGCCGACGGCCGGGTCGAGGATTGCGAAAACGGACATGGTGGAGCGAGCCCTCCGGGGGTCTCGGGGTACGAGTGATCGACGGAGGACGGCCGCGACGGGCCGGTGGTGAAGGAATCCCCGGTGCTACGCGGCCGCCGGGACCGCTCCCGGGGCCCTCGGGCGCTGACGGCCCCGGGCATCCGGATCACGCTGCGGGAGGAAGGCCGTCCGGGCCGCGCGCCTGCGCAGCACCCCGGCCCGCACACTCGCCGGCGCCCGCGCCCCCAGCAGCCGCGCGACGACCAGCGCCCCCGCGACCGCCCCGGTCACCAGCACCACGGCGGCCGCAGCCGCCACCGACGTCAGCGACCCGCCACCCTCGGCGAGCCACTCCCCACTCAGCACCCGGAGCAGCCCGAGCAGCATCGCGACCACGGTCACGTCCCTGCCTCCTCTGCGCTCCGGACCAGTACTGCCAACGATGATGCCAGACGGGGCGGCCGACCGGATCCCCGTCTCAGGGGGTGCGCACGGCACTCACCCAGATCTGGCTGGTCCCGTCGGGCCGAGGGGCGAGGCAGACGGAAGTCGCGGTCACGTGTCCGGGTGGACGGGATTCGAAGAGGCCACAGGTCATCGAGGACTCGGTGCGAGGATCGGGCGCCCCGATGTGGACGAGACCGTCGTCGGTACCCGGATCGAGGGGCTTGCCCGCGCGCCACTCGGCCACGGCGAGACCGTCCCTGAACGTGCCGGTCTGCTCACTCGGCAGCCGGAACGACTGGACGCCGAGGTCGTACTGGAATCCGTTCTGGTGCCCCCACCGCACGTCGACCGCCAGGGTGGGCACCGGCACCCGTGTCAGATCGGCGACCTGCTCCGCCGTCGCCGACATCCACGAACCCGGCCGGCCGCTGTCGTCGGCCACTCTCCGGTCCGTCTCGTACGCCCAGTACAGGAGGGCCACCGGCAGCAGCACGGCACCGGTGAGCAGCGCGACCACCAGCCGTCGTCGGCGAATGAACTGTCGGTCGGGCTGCCGATTCATCGGTCCTCCCGGCCCGGATCGCTCCGGGTGCCGTCCCGGGTGCCGCTCGGCCGGTCGGGCACTCCGGGCAGGTCCGCCGAGGACTCGGGCAGGGCGACGGTCCTCGGGGTGCTCCGCCCGATCAGGTCGTACTCCCTGGCCAGGCCGGTCTGGTGGAGTGCGGCCATGTCGCTGTCCTTGATGTTGGTCCCAGCGATCGGCGTGCTCTTGCCGGGGTCCCAGTTGTAGCGGTCCCAGATGTGGACCTGGTAGTGGATCGAGACCTGTGGCTTTCCGTCCGGTCCGGGCCGGGCGGTGACCACGCCGGAGGTGGCGAATGCGTGGCTGCCGATGGCCAGGTACCAGTTCCGGGTGTCCGCGGTTCGTTGTTGGGCGGCCTCGATCGGGACCGCCACCGGAGCACCGCCCGACTGCGCGAAGGCATCCAGGGCCGTCTGCCGCCACGCTGCCCGGTTGGCGGTGATCTGCCGCTCCACCAGACCGCTGAGTTTCTGATCGTCACCGAGCATGCGGTCCACGTCCACGGTGAGTGGTTCTCCGCTCGCGGCCAGGAAGTGTTCCATGTGGCGCGCGGCGTCGGTGTATCCGACGAACGTTCCACCGCCCACGAGCAGCGTCTGCGCCGCCACTCCGATCGCGTAGTCCCCCGGGCCCGGTGGCCGCTGGGCGAAGTCCCCCGCACCCGCGTCCGGCGCGTGCCACTCGTAGTCGACCGGGCCCAGCACACCCGCCGCGACCAGCCTCTCCCCGTCCGCCGCCAGCAGCCCGGCGCGGACGCTCGGGTCCAGCGCGCCCCACCAGAGCCGCAGGGCCTTCGGGTCGGTCGGCATCCCCGCGGCCCGGACGAGGTCGCCACGGGCCTCCGCCACCGCCCCCGGTCGCGTCGCCGGGTCGACCTCGGCGGGGTCGAGGGTGCGGAGGGCGGCCGCCGCAGTGGCATCGGCCTCGGTGGCGGCCGTGACCGCCTTCCGCATCGCCTCGACGTGCTGCTGGAGTTCCTCCCACTGCCGCCGCCGGTACGCGATCGCGTCCGGGTCGTTGCGGTCCTCGGGCGGGAGCGGGGGCAGGGTGACGGTGCCGTCACCGCCGACGGTGGCGCCGAGGGCCTCGGCGTCGCCGATGGCGCGCAGCAGGTCCTGCTGGGCCCGGGTGAACGCGGACGCGGCCCGGCGGAGGGCGGCGGTGACGGCGAGGGCCTCGTAGTGGAAGGCGGTCAGCTCGTCGGCGAGCAGGCCGATCTCCCGGGTGGCCTCGTCGGCCGCGAGGCCGCTCCAGGCGCGGGCGCCGGCCGCCGCGAGAGGGCTCGGTGCCGCGCCGGTGAGCGGCCGGAGGACGCCGGAGCGGACCTGGCCGGCGATCTGTTCGGCGTGTCCGGCGAGGCCGTTCCAGGTGTCCCCGGTCCGGTCGAGCGGGCCGAGGGCGGCGTGCCGGAGCCGGTCGAAGGTCACCACGGCTCAGGGGGCCCGGAATGCGGAGGCGGCGGCGGTGTCGGCCGACCGGTAGGCGGTGGCGGTGGCCTCCAGTCGGTCGGCGGCGAGGCCGAGGCGCTGGTCGAGGCTGGTCCAGCGGGTCTTCCACCAGCCGAGGACCTGGGTGAGCGCGGCACCGGTGGCGAAGCCGTCGGCGGTCAGGGCGAGGGCGGTGGCGCCGGTGTCCGGTTCGGCGCGGCCGACGGCCTGCCGGAGTTCGGCCTGGAGGCGCCGGGAGGCCGTGGCGGCGAGCCGGAGTGCGGCCGGTTCGACGTGGACGGGTGCGCCGGCCGAGGGGCCGTTCGCCCAGGGGCCCGGTCCGGCGGCGGGGCGCGGGATGCCGGGCGGTGGGCCGTCCTGGCCGTGGAGCCACGGATTCTGCTGTGCTTCGGTGGTCGTGTCGGCCACGGTCGGAGCCCCCCAGCGTGATCGGTCGATGTCGTACGGTAACGCGGCGCCGGGTCCGGGGGTGGTGTATTTCCGGCGGATCGGTGCGCGAGGCGTAGCCGCGGGTGCTACACGGGGCTACCTTGGAAAGCATGAAGACGATTACCCAGCGGGAGTTCCGGAACAACTCCGCCGCGGTGATGGACGCGGTGGAGGCGGGGGAGATCTTCCACATCACCAGGAACGGGGTCGAGGTCGCGGAGCTGCGGCCGGTGGCGGGGCGCCGGCGGCTCACGGCCGAGGAACTGGTGGCGCGGCACGTGAAGCTGCCGCGGGTGGACTACCAGCAGATGCGCAAGGAGTCCGAGGAGTACTTCGGGCCGGAGGAGCTGGTCGGGGACGAGGACGGCGACCCGTTCGAGCGGCGGCGTGGCTGAGCGGCGGCGGGCCGCCCGCCGGCGGCCCGCCGGGGTGCTGGACACGTGCGTCTACATCGACCTGGCGCTGCTGAGCCCGGCCGATCTGCCGGCGGTGCCGGAGCTGACCGCGATCACTTTCGCGGAGCTGCAGCAGGGCGTGTCGATGGCCCGTGACCCGGTCAGCCGGGCGGCCCGGCTGGAGGTGCTGGGCGCGGCGATGGCGGACTTCGACCCGCTGCCCTTCGACGGGGCCGCCGCGGCCCGCTACGGGACCCTGGTGACGCTGACGATCGCGGCCGGCCGGCAGCCGCGGCCGCGGCGGATCGATCTGATGATCGCCGCGATCGCTTCCGCGCACGGGCTGCCGCTGTACACGCGCAACATCTCGGACTTCAAGGGGCTGGGCTCGGCGGTCGAGGTCATCGGAATCTGAGCACCCCCGCGCCGCCACCCGCCGCCCCTGCCCGCCGCCCGCGCCCACAACGGGGCGCGGGCGGCCGACGGGGCGGGGTCAGGCGGAAGCGTCCTCGAGCCGGACGGCGGTGCCGGTGGCGGCCGAGGCGCGGGCGGCCTCCAGGACGGTCAGGGTGGCGACGGCGTCGCGCGGGTCGACCGGGGGCGGGGTGCCGGGGGTGGCCAGGGCGGCGGCCACGCCCGCGTAGAACGCGGGGTAGTCGCCGGGGTCGGTGGGCAGCGGGGTGGTGGACCCGTCGCTGCCGAGGGTGCCGTACCGGGCGGGGTCGTCGGCGCCCCAGGGCATGGTGCCGTCCGGGCGCAGGCCGGTCCGCAGGGCCGCCTCCTGGGGGTCCATGCCGGGCTTGACGTATCCGGCGGCGTCGCCGAGGACCCGCAGCCGGGGGCCGACGAGCGGGGCGATCGCGCTGGTCCACAGGTGGGAGCGGGTGCCGTTGGCGTGGGTGAGGGCGAGGAAGGCGTCGTCGTCGACCACCGCGCCGTCGCGCCGTACGTCGATCTCCGCGTACACCGTGTCGACCGGCCCGAAGAGGGTGAGCGCCTGGTCGACGAGGTGGCTGCCGAGGTCGTAGAGGGTGCCGCCGACCTCGGCCGGGTCGGCGAGCTCGCGCCAGCCGGGCTTGGGCTTGGGCCGGAACCGCTCGAAGCGGGACTCGAAGCGGTGCACCCGGCCGAGCGCGCCCTCGCGGACCAGGCGGGCGGCGGTGAGGAAGTCGCCGTCCCAGCGGCGGTTCTGGAAGACGGTGAGCAGGGTGCCGGTCGATCCGGCGAGCGCGCAGAGTTCGCGCGCCTCGGCGGCGGTGGCGGCGAGCGGCTTGTCGACCACGGTGGCCAGCCCGGCCCGCAGGGCGGCGCGGGCGAGCGGGGCGTGGGTGCGGTTGGGGGAGGCGATGACGACCAGGTCGAGCGCGTCGGGGTCGGCGAGCAGCTGCTCGGGGGTGTCGAGGGCGCGGGCGTCGGGGTGCTCCTGCCGCAGCTGGGCCCGGCGGTCGGGGTTGGCGGTGACCACCGCGGCGAGCCGGAGTCCGGGGGTGGTGGCGATCAGGGGCGCGTGGAAGGCGGAGCCGGCCAGGCCGTAGCCGATCAGACCGATGCGGAAGGGCGGGCGGGAGCCGGGAGCTCCGGGGGCGGCGGGGCGCGCGGAGGTGGTCATGCGCCCTACTCAACCACGGTGTGCCCGGTTGGCCCCGGTTTCGGCGTCGGACCCGGGGCTTTCGGACCCGGCGCCGGACCCGGGGCTTCCGGACCGGTGCCGACAGTGCCGGTCGGTCAGGTGGTGCCGCCGCGGTGGGGGGCGCGGCGGCGGCAGACCCGGGTGGAGACCGACGGTGGTGGCCGCCGGGGCCGGTGCGGGGGACCCGGCGTGGCGCTCACGCTAACCGCGCCCGGCCGCGCCGCTGAGGGGTCATCGGTGCGGTTAGGGGCGGCTTAAGGAGTCCTTGAGGGGCGGCCGGACCGCTCCGGGCGGCGGCCGCCACGGCGAAGGCCCTCCCGCGCGGAAGCGGGAGGGCCTTCGAGGTGCCGTGGGACCAGGGTCGGTGAGCGCGTCTCAGATCAGGTCGACCAGGTCCGCGATCGAGTCGACCACCTGGGTCGGCCGGTACGGGAAGCGCTCCACCTCGCTGGCCAGGGTGAGGCCGGTGAGGACCAGGAAGGTCGACATACCGGCCTCCATGCCCGAGACGATGTCGGTGTCCATCCGGTCGCCGATCATCGCGCTCCGCTCGGAGTGGGCGCCGATGGCGTTCAGACCGGCGCGCATCATCAGGGGGTTGGGCTTCCCGACGAAGTAGGGCTCCACGCCGGTGGCCTTGGTGATGAGGGCGGCGACCGAGCCGGTGGCGGGGAGCGCGCCCTCGGCCGACGGGCCGGTCTCGTCCGGGTTGGTGGCGATGAACCGGGCGCCGTCGTTGATCAGGCGGACGGCCTTGGTCATGGCCTCGAACGAGTAGGTCCGGGTCTCGCCGAGGACGACGAAGTCGGGGTCGGTGTCGGTGAGCACGTAGCCGACGTCGTGCATCGCGGTGGTCAGTCCGGCCTCGCCGATCACGTACGCGGTGCCGTTCGGGCGCTGGTCGGAGAGGAACTTCGCGGTGGCCAGCGCGGAGGTCCAGATGTGCTCGGCGGGGACGTCCAGGCCCATCCGGGAGAGCCGGGCGTGCAGGTCGCGCTGGGTGTAGATGGAGTTGTTGGTGAGCACCAGGAACGGCTTGCCGGACTCACGCAGCCGCTTGATGAAGGCATCGGCGCCGGGGATCGGCACGCCCTCGTGGATGAGGACCCCGTCCATGTCGGTCAGCCAGGTGTCGATGGGCTTGCGGTCTGCCACGGTGGTGTCTCCTAGGTCTTGCGATGGTTCGAAAATCGCACCGGACCGGACACCAGCGGCCGGCCGGGCGCCAATGGCTGCCCCAACGACGATCAGCCTAGTCGTCCCGGGCCGCCGCTCGTAGGGGCTGCCGACCGGTGGACAGGGGCGGTGCCGGGGCGGTGGGCCGGGGCGGGCTGGTCTAGCCTCGGCACTGCTGTTGCGGGCCCCGCCCCGGCCGATGTCCCGGGCGGGCCCGTTCGCTGTGTGCGCCGAGGAGGGGCGGATGAGCACAACGGGGGAGCTTCCGGTGGGTGCCGAGGAATCGGCGGTCCGGACGGGGGAACGGTCGGAGCGGAGACGGCCGGAGGGCGGACGGTCGGAAGGGAAACGGCCCGGTGAGGGCACGGCCGGGGAGGCGCCGGAGAAGCGGGTCACCTGGGCGGAGCTGTACTTCGATCTGATCTTCGTCTTCGCGATCACCCAGGTCTCCGGCCTGCTGCACCACCGCCACGACCCGCTGGGGATCGTGCAGGCGCTGGTGGTGTTCGTCCCGGTCTACTGGTGCTGGGTCGGCACCACCGTGCAGGCCAACATCCGCGACGTGGACACCGCGCGCGACCGGCTGGGCATCCTGGCCGTCGGGTTCACCGGCCTGGTCATGGCGCTGGCCGTGCCCGGCGCGTACGGGAACCGGGGCGTGCTGCTCGGCGCCGGGTACTGGGCGGCCCGGGTGGTGCTGCTGCTCCTGCTGGTGCGCATCCCGGGGGTCTGGCGCGGACCGTACGGGGTGGGTGTGCTGGTCAGCGGGCCGCTGCTGGTGGCGGGCGGGCTGCTGCCGGAGGGGCCGAGGGTCTGGCTCTGGGCGCTGGCGGCGCTCTGCGACCTGTCCGGGCCGGTGGTGTTCCGCCGCAAGCTGGCCGCCGTCGCCTACCACCCGTCGCACATGCCGGAGCGGTTCGCCCTGTTCCTGCTGGTGGCGCTCGGCGAGTCGATCGTCGGGATCGGCGCCAGCGCGGCCGCGGTCCGTCTCGACGCGGCCGAACTCGTCGCGGTGACGGCCGCGTTCACCATCTCGGCCGGGCTCTGGTGGCAGTACTTCGTCTTCGCCGCCGATGCCATGCGGCACGCCGTCACCGTCGCCGACTCGCGCCGGGACATGGTCCGCCGGGTCTTCCAGTACGGGCACCTGGCGCTGGCGGCCGCGGTGATCGCGGTGGCGGTGGGCTTCGGCGAGACGGTGGCCGATCCCCGCCGGGCGCTGGGCGCGGCCTCGGTGGGGCTGCTGTACGGCGGGTGCGGACTGTATCTGCTGACCTTCGGCTACACGCGCTGGATGATGTTCCGATCGGTCGCCACCACCCGGATCGTGGCGGCGGCGGTGGTACTGGCGCTCGCGCCCGCCATGGTGCGGTGGCCGGCGCTCGCCGCGCTGGTGACGCTCGCGGTGGTGCTGGTGGTGCTGAACGTGGTCGAGCACCGGCGCGTGAACGCGGCGGCGGTGGCGGCGGTCGCGGAACCGGCCCGGGAGCCGGGTGCGGAACCGGTCGGCGAGCCCTCCGGCGAAGCGGTCGGGGACCCGGTTGTCGGTGGGCCTGTGTAGCGTTCGGGGTGAAAGAGGGCGTACGGCGCGAGGGGCGCGATATGCCCGCAGGTCGGGGCGGTGCCGCGGTGAGCGGCCGTCCGGTGGGAGGTAGATGTCGTCGTGACGGACACGGTCGAGGCCAACGTGGGCGGGGCGGAATCGGGAGCCGGTCTGGAGCTGCCGGAGTCCTGGCGGGAGGCGCTGGGCACCGAGACGGAGAAGCCGTACTTCGCCGAGCTGGCGGCCTTCGTGGCGGCCCAGCGCGCGGAGCACCAGGTCTTCCCGCCGAGCGGGCAGGAGTTCTCCGCGCTGGAGGCCACGCCGTACGAGAAGGTCCGGGTGCTCGTGCTCGGCCAGGACCCGTACCACGACGACGGCCAGGCCCACGGCATGAGCTTCTCGGTGCTGCCCGGCACCAGGACGCCGCCCTCGCTGCGCAACATCTTCAAGGAGCTGGACGCCGACCTCGGCATTCCGGCGCCGGACAACGGCTACCTGATGCACTGGGCCGAGCAGGGCGTGCTGCTGCTCAACGCGGTGCTCACGGTCCGTGCGCACGAGGCCAATTCGCACAAGGCCAAGGGCTGGGAGAAGTTCACCGACGCGGTGATCAAGGCGGTGAGCGCCCGCGAGGAGCCGGTGGTCTTCGTGCTCTGGGGCAACTACGCGAAGAAGAAGCTCCCGCTGATCGACACCGAGAAGCACGTGGTGGTCCAGGGCGCGCACCCGTCGCCGCTGTCCGCCAAGCTGTTCTTCGGCAGCCGCCCGTTCTCGCAGATCAACACCGCGCTGGAGGGCTTCGGGGTCGACCCGATCGACTGGCGGATCCCGGACCTCAAGCAGGGCTGAGCCGAGCCCGGTCGCCCCGGGTCGAGCCGTTCCGACCAGGCCCGTCCCTGACGGGCCGTCTCCTCGGTGCGGGCCGCCCGCCGTTCACCTTCCGGTGGACGGCGGGCGGTGCCCGGTGTGCGAAGCTGGGGCCGGACCGGGTCGCCGGGCCGGATCTGGGAGGGGCGGTACGTGCGCCGAGTTGGGCGAGGGGCTGGGTTCCGGCCGGCCGTGGGGGCGGCGTTGCTGGGGCTCGTGGCGGGGCTCGCGGGCTGCGCCGGGGGGAGCCCGACGGGAGCGGTCGGGCCGGCCACCACACCCGCGGCCACTGCACCCTCGGCGGTCGCGCCCGGGGCCACCACACCCGCGGCCCCCGCGCCCGGGGTGCCGGTGCCCGGCGCCCTGCCGCAGCTCCCCGGCCAGACCTTCTACGTCTCCGACCGGACCGCCGCCGCCCAGCAGGTGACCGCCCTGCGCGGCCAGGGCCGGACGGCGGAGGCCGAAACCCTGCTGCGGATCGCCGCCCGGCCCTCCTCGCAGTGGCTGACCGACCAGGCCGCCCGGGGCACCGCCGAGCAGGTGAGCCGGCGCGCCGCCGAGGCCGACCGGACGCCGGTCTTCGTCGCGTACAACATCCCGCACCGGGACTGCGGCCTCTACTCGGCCGGCGGCGCCACCGACGCGGCCGCGTACCGGGCCTGGGCCACCGGGCTCGCGGAGGCGCTCGGTGACCGCCGGGCCTGGGTGGTGCTGGAGCCCGACGCGGTCGCGCACACGCTGGACGCCTGCGGGGTCAAGGGCGATGCCGCCGCCGAGCGCTACGGCCTGCTGGCCTTCGCCGTCCAGGAGTTGAAGAAGCGTCCGCAGGTGCGGGTCTACCTGGACGCGGGCAACCCCGGCTGGGTGCAGGACCGGGCCGCACTGGCCGAGGCCCTGCGCAAGTCCGGGGTCGCGGCGGCCGACGGCTTCGCGCTGAACGTCTCCAACTTCTACGCCACCGACCGCACGACCGCGTACGGCGCCCAGCTGTCCGCCCTGCTGGACGGCAAGCACTTCGTCGTCGACACCAGCCGCAACGGCAACGGCCCGCTGAGCGCGGAGGCGTGGTGCAACCCGCCCGGCCGCGCGCTCGGCACGCCGCCCACGACGGAGACCGGGCAGCCCGGCGTCGACGCCTTCCTCTGGATCAAGAACCCGGGCGAGTCGGACGGCGAGTGCGGCCGGGGCGAGCCCCGGGCGGGGGAGTTCTGGCTCCCGTACGCGCTGGGCCTGGCGACGGCCGCCCCCGCCGGTAGCCCCTAGCCGGCCGTGCCGAGGAAGGACTCCCAGCCGCCGGCCGGCGCCTGCCCCACGTTGAGGGTGCGCAGCTTGCGGAGGGTGGACTGGTCCTGCACCTCCAGCCACTCGACGAGCTGCTTGAACGAGACCAGCCGGACCTCGGGCTTGCCCGCGATCGTCTTGAGGGTCTCCTCGACGGCGTCCATGTAGATGCCGCCGTTCCACTGCTCGAAGTGGTTGCCGATGAAGAGCGGCGCGCGGTTGCCGTTGTAGGCGCGGTCGAAGCCGGCCAGGTAGGAGTCCCTGGCCTGGGTGCGCCAGTCGTTGAACTTGGCCGGGTCCCCGTTGGTGACCTTCGACTGGTTGGCCAGGATGTTGTAGTCCATGGAGAGCACCTGGAAGGTGTGCCCGGGGAACGGGATGCTCTGCAGCGGGAGGTCCCAGACCTTCCCGTCCTGCACCTTCTGGGGCCAGATCTGCTGGCCGCCCGAGGAGCTGGCGTCGTACTTCCAGCCGAGGGCGGCGGCCGTCGGCAGCAGGGCCTTCTGCCCCTCCAGGCAGGGGGTGCGGCCGCCGATCAGCTCCTTCTTGTAGTCGAAGGGGAGCGGGTCGACGTCGGTGAAGCCGGTGTTGGTCCGCCACTGGGTCACGAAGCCGACGGCCTGGTCTATCTCGCTCTGCCAGTCCTCGGGGGTCCACTTGTTGACGCCGTTGCCGTCCGGCCGGGTCGAGCAGAAGTGGCCGTTGAAGTGGGTGCCTATCTCGTGGCCGGCCAGCCAGGCCTGGCTGACGAGCTTGATGGTGTTCTTGACCGCGCCGTCCGACAGGTAGGGAATGTCGGACGCGCCGACCGAGTGCTTCGGCGGGTGGTACAGCTCGGACCTGCCCTTGGGCAGGGCGTATATACCGGAGAGGAAGAAGGTCATCGAGGCCTTGTGCTCCTCGGCGAGCTTGAGGAACCGGGGGAACTGGCCGTCCTCGGTCGCTCCGGCGCCGTCCCAGGAGAACACCACGAACTGCGGCGGGCGCTCGCCGGGCTTGAGCTTCTCCGGCTTGGGCTGGTTCGGCTGGGGGCCGGTGTCGGAGGTCGAGCCGTCGCCGATCGGCTTGCCCTTGGTCGGGGTGCCGCTCGGGGTGCCGCCGGTTGCGGTGCTCGGCCCGCCGGTGGTGGGGGCGGGGGCGGGGCCCGAGCTGGAGCCGGAGGCGGCGGCCGGTCCCGAGCCGCCCCCGGAGCAGGCGGTCACCGCTCCGAGGGCCGCGGTCGCGGCGGTGGCTGTGAGCACGGTCCTGCGCGAGATGCTGCCCATCGTCTCCCCTGGGGTCGTCCGGACCGGGTACGGCCGTGGCCCTGCCCGCATCACTCAATTCGGACAATTGAGTGATTATCCGTCGTTAGGATTGCATGCGGACGCACGGGTCACCAAGGAACCGGGGGCCGCCGACCATGAACACGCTCGGCACGCCTGTACGGGATGCGAAGAAATGTCTTCTGTTGCCGTCCTGTGACGCTTCGCCCGATTCGGGGCGTGCCGTCGAGGCGTCAGCCGAGCGAGAGCCGGCGGTTGCGGCGCACGATCCGCGCGATGGCGGTGCTCACCGCGGTGGCCGCGGTGCAGGAGACCGCGAGGCTCAGCCAGGCGGTGTCGAACCAGTGGCTGTTGAGCCAGCCCAGGGTCACGATGTAGGCCGCCCAGATCATCGCGGCCAGTGCCGACCACCGCAGGAAGCGGTGGGGGTGCGCGGGGGAGTGGCCGATGGCCAGATCGAGGACGGTCCGCCCGGCCGGGACGAAACGGGCGACCACGACCATGGCGGCCGCCGCCCGCGTGGTGCGTTCGTCCAGCGCCTGCTGCACCCGCGCCACGCTCGCCGCGAGTTTCGGGCGGTGTTCGAGTCGCCGGTTGACCATGGGCGCGCCGCGACGGGCCAGCTGGAGCAGCAGCAGATCGCCGAGGAAGGAGGCGGTGGCCACGCCCAGCCCGAGCAGTACGGGCGCGCCGTCTATCTGTGCCGTCTTGAGCACGGCGAGTATGACGATCGTCCCGCTCGGGATGAAGGGGAGGAAGGCGTCGCCGAGGACGGCGCAGAGTGCCAGGGCGCAGATCCACGAGGATCCGGCCAGTGTCGCGATGTCCATGTGCTTCCTCCCTCCAGGCTGCCCGGAGGAGCAGTGGTTGCAAGGGACAACGCTAGCGCCTCGACTTTTCATGCCATGAAGCACCCCGGCTGTGCGCCGGCTCACAGGTGCCGGGCCTCACCGGGCCTCACCGGGCCTCACCGGTCCGGAACGGTGCGTGACCGGGACGGGGCGGGCCCGGAATGGCACGAGCCCCCGGGGCGGGGTGCCGCTCCAGGGGCTCGCGGGGATCGGTCGGCGCTGGTCCAGCCCGACGATCTTGCTGGTGAGTGCGGATCCGGTTGGGTGATCCGCCGGGAACCAAGCCTGCCGGACGCCGGACACCGCCCGCGAGCCCTCCGGCTGGCGACTTCCCGCGCTGGCGTGAAGTCGCCACGGGTGTTCGTCCGCTGGCTCTGCGTCAACCGGGAGCCGGGTCCCCGGGGACCTCCGGCGACGGACGGGACGGGCGTTCGCGAACGGGTCGGCCGGGGCGCGGCCGGGCCCGGGGCGGGGAACAAGGGGGACCGCGGCCGGGGTTGACCACTGTCGGCACCGGCGGCGGCACCGGCCGACCCGGTGGCCGGCACCGGTGCACCGCACCGGCGGACGGAACGACCACGGCCAGGAGGACGGACGGTATGACGACCGAGGACAGGCGGGCGCAGCAGCGGGACGGCGGGAGCACGGCACCCGCCGCGGACGCGATCCGGGGCACGGCCCGGGGAACGGCGCCCGCCCCGCTGTCGATTCTCGACCTGGCCACCGTCGGGGTCGGCCACACACCCGCGCAGGCACTCGCCGCGACCACCACCCTCGCCCGCAGCGCCGAGGAATGGGGCTACCACCGCTTCTGGGTGGCCGAGCACCACGGCATGCCCGGTGTCGCCAGCTCCACCCCGGCCGTCCTGCTGGCCCACCTCGGTGCCCACACCACCACTCTGCGGCTCGGCTCGGGCGGCGTGATGCTGCCCAACCACGCCCCGCTGGCGATCGCCGAGCAGTTCGGCCTGCTCGAAGCCCTCCACCCGGGCCGGATCGACCTCGGCCTCGGACGGGCCCCCGGCACCGATGCCGCCACCGCCCGGGCGCTGCGCCGGGGCCTCGGCGAGGGCGCCGACGACTTCCCCCGCCAGCTCGCGGAGCTGACCCACTTCCTCGACGGCAGCTTCCCGGCCGAGCACGCCTACGCCCGGCTGACCGCCGTCCCGAAGGGCGAGGGGCGGCCGCCGGTCTGGCTGCTCGGCTCCTCCGGCTTCAGCGCCCAGCTGGCCGGCCGCCTCGGGCTGCCGTTCGCCTTCGCGCACCACTTCAGCAGCGTCAACACCCTCCCGGCCCTCGACCTCTACCGCTCGGAGTTCCGCCCCTCCGCCGTCCTCGACGAGCCGTACGCGCTGATCGGGGTGGGCGCGGTCGCGGCCGACGACCGGGACGCCGCCCGCCGCCTGGCCCGCTCCGCGGCCCTCGGCATGCTCCGGCTGCGCCGCGGCAACCCGGGCCCCATCCCCACGCCCGAGGAGGCCGAGTCCTACCCGTACAGCCCGGCGGAGGCGGACTTCATCGACGAGTGGCTGGGCAATGTCGTGCTGGGCTCGCCGGGCGAGGTGGCCGACGGGCTGGAGGCGCTGCGCAAGCGGACCGGGGTGGAGGAGCTGATGGTGACCTCGCACATCCACGGCCACGAGGCGCGGCTGCGTTCCTACGGGCTGATCGCCGAGGCGTACGGCCTGACCGGGGCCCGGGCCTCGGCCGGCTGACCGGCGTCAGCCCCGGTCCTCGCGCCCGCCCCGGCCGTCGCGGCTCTCCAGGCCCTCCCGGCTCTCCAGGACCTCCCGGTTGCCGCGGCTGTCCCGGTTGTCGCGGAGTATCGCCGCGACCAGTTCCGCCTCGCCGGGGCGGGCGAAGTACCAGCCCTGGGCCGTGTCGCAGCCGGTGAGCCGCAGCCGTTCGGCCTGGGCGGCGCTCTCGATGCCCTCGGCGGTCACGGTCAGGCCGAGGGTGTGGGCGAGCTGCACCATCGCGCCCACGATCTGCTCGTCCGCGTCGCTCCGCCGTGCGCCGAACTCGGGGAGCTCCGCCCGGGAGCCGCTCGGGGAGGGGTCGCGGAAGCCCTCGATGAAGGTGCCGTCCAGCTTCAGTACGTGCACCGGGAGCCGGGAGAGGTAGGCGAGGTTCGAGTAGCCCGTCCCGAAGTCGTCGATCGCGATCCGGACGCCCATGTCGGCGAGCGCCTGGAGCGCCTGGAGCGGGCGCCCGCCGGGGCCGAGCAGCGCGCTCTCGGTGATCTCCAGCTGCAAAAGCCGGGCCGGCAGCCCGGTGCGTTCGAGGGCCTGGGCGACATCGGCGACCACGTCGGAGTCCCAGATCTGCCGGGCGGCGAGATTGACGCTGACGAAGGTCTCGGTCTCGGGGAACTCGGTGAGCCAGCGCCGTGCCTGACGGCAGGACTCCTCCAGTACCCACTTGCCGAGCGGCACGATCGCCCCGGACTCCTCGGCGAGCGGGATGAAGCGGTCCGGCGAGAGCGTCCCGTAGCGGGGGTGGCGCCATCTGACCAGGGCCTCGGCGCCGTGCACGGCGCCGTCGGCGAGGCCGACCAGCGGCTGGTACTCGATGGTGAACTCGCCGCGCTCCAGCGCCGGCCGCAGCGCGGTCGCGAGCAGCTGGCGGGTCAGCTGGTGGGCGCCCCGGTCGGGGTCGTAGAGGGTCCACCGGGCCCGGCCGTCGGCCTTGGACCAGTACAGGGTGGCGTCGGCGTCCTTGACCAGGTCGGTGGGGGTGGTCTCCTGCACGGAGCGCTCGACGACGCCGACGCTGGCGGTGACCACCAGGCGGTGGCCGGCCACGTCGAAGGGGCGTTCCAGGGCTTCGAGGATCCGGGCGGCCAGATCGGTCAGCTGCCCGCTGCCCCGGCTGTCGGTCACCAGGACGGCGAACTCGTCACCGCCCATCCGCGCCACCAGCTGGGTGCCGTGCGCGGTGAAGCCGCGCCGGAGCCGGGTGGCCACGGCGATCAGCAGTTGGTCGCCGATGTGGTGGCCGAGCGTCTCGTTGATCGCGGCGAACCCGTCGAGGTCCAGGTAGCAGACGCCGACCCGGGGGCCGTCGTCCTCGGCCCCGGTGGCCGGGCGCGGGGGCGCGGGCGCCGGCTGGGGCGCCGTCGACCGGTCGGCGGTGAGGCAGGCGGCGTCGAGGCGTTCGAAGAAGTACGTCCGGTTGGGCAGGCGGGTCAGCGGGTCGTGCAGGGCCTGGTACTCCAGCCGGTCGCCGAGCCGGCGCTGCTCGGTGATGTCCTCGACCAGGGCGAGCGTGTAGAGCGGCCCGCCCGCGGCGTCCCGGATCAGCGAGACGGTCACCTTGCTCCAGACCGTCCGCCCCTCGCGGTGCTTGAGCTGCTTCTCGACCCGGAGCCGGTCGCGCTCGCCGTTGACGAGGGCCGGGAAGAGCCGGTGCGGCATGCCCTCGGGGTCGACGATCTCGTAGATGTGGGTCTGCACCAGTTCGCCGACGGTGCGGCCGGTGAGCGTGGCGAAGGCGGGGTTGACCTCGATGATCCGGTCCTCGGGGTCGATCAGGGCCATGCCGATGCCGGCGTCCCAGAAGGCGGCCCGCAGCCGGGCCTCGCTCACCCGCAGGGCGGCCAGCAGCCGGTCGCCGCCCTCGGTGGCGGCCGGTTCCGGCGCGTGGGTCCCGGTGCCGGGGCTGTCGTCCACCGCCCGGTGGGCCTCGTCGGAGAGCGGCCGCGAGCAGGTCGGGCAGAGCAGGGCGCCGCCGGACACGCCGTCCAGGACGGCCTGGGTGGTGCCGACGGTGGCCCCGGGGCCGGTGCCGTTCGTGCCGCCGACGGGGTGGGGGGCGGGTGGCGGGAGGTGGTGGTGCGCCCGTGGCTCCTCGCGCCGTACGCCGGGGTGGTGAGCGTCGGCCCCCTCGTTCTGGCCCGGCACGGCATGCTCCCGTCCGCTGCTGACGCTTGACGCTGGTCCGGCCGGTCACCCGACTGCGGCGGCCGGCTCCGCACCCTGCCGGGGCTCCTGCGGGCGGGCGGCGTGGCGGAACGCTCGGGACGGAGCGGGCCGGGCCGAAGCCCGCCTGAGGAACCGTGAGGAACAGGGTGCTGCGGCCGATCATAGGACGCGACGGCAACGCGCGGTGACCGCCGCCAGGGTGATTCGTCGGCTTTGGGAGCAAGTGCGGCGATACATGCGGACGCCCCCGGTACACATCACATGATGTGCACCGAGGGCGCGTGCTCCAGGAGTGCGCCCTCGGGCCCCGGCGGAGCGCCGAACACGCGCCCCACCGGGGCCGAGGAGCAGGAGGAGCGGGAGGACCGGACGGTCAGCCGGCCAGCGAGGCCGTGAGGGTGATGGTGGTGCCGGTCAGGGCCTGGCTCACCGGGCAGTTCGCCTTGGCGTCCTCGGCGGCGGCCACGAAACCGGCCTCGTCCAGGCCGGGCACCTCACCGGTGACGGTGAGGTGGATGCCGGTGATGCCGGTGCCCGGCTGGAAGGTCACGTCGGCCTGGGTGTCGAGCTTGGTGGGCGGGGTGCCCGCGCCGGTCAGACCGTGCGAGAGGGCCATCGAGAAGCAGGCGGAGTGCGCGGCGGCGATGAGCTCCTCCGGGCTGGTCAGCCCGTTCGGCGCCTCGGCGCGGGCCGGCCAGGACACCGGGAACTCGCCGATGCCGGACGACGCGAACGCCACCTGGCCCTTGCCGTCGACCAGGTTGCCTTCCCAAGCGGTGCGGGCGGTGCGAGTGGTTGCCACGATCGGTACCTCCATCGAATCAGGAACTGCTGGTTCGTCACGTCCGGTCCTGCCGCGCCCCAGCCTACGTGCAGCTCCGGGGCCAGCCACAAGTAGCGCATCGGTCTGCCGAGTCCGAAAATCCCTCGGCCGTCCGGGTGAAGGCGGCTCCCGGAGGGCGGGCCGGGGCAGCTCGGAGCACCGTCCGGCGGTCGGTCCGTGTGCCGTCCATATCGTGGACCGATCGGCCAAATGGTGCGGGCCCGCGTCGGGCGTCCTGTTAGATTTGCGCGCGCCCGGGCCCGGCCGCCGGACGGTCGGGCGCAAGACGCGAGAGAGCCGCGGAGCCTTCCCGATGACGGACCACCCCACGACCCCCGACGCCGGACTGCCCGAGGGGGTCGCCGACGCCGTGCGGGCCGAGCTGACCAGCCTGCGCGAGAGTATCGACAACATCGACGCCGCGGTGGTCCACATGCTGGCCGAGCGCTTCAAGGCGACCCAGCGGGTCGGCCGGCTCAAGGCCGAGCACAGGCTCCCCCCGGCCGATCCGGCCCGTGAGCGCGCCCAGATCAAGCGCCTGCGCGAGCTGGCGGCCGGCGCGCACCTGGACCCGGTGTTCGCGGAGAAGTTCCTGACCTTCATCATCGCCGAGGTCATCCGCCACCACGAGGCCATCGCGAGCGACGCCGTGACCGGCGGGAACGACGCGGGCTGACGGCCCGCGCGGCCCGCGTCGGGGGCCGGAGCCGCCGTCGCCGCGGGCCCGGGGGACGCCCGGGGGATGTCGGGCACGGGTAAACGTCCGATTTCGCCTGGATCCCCGATTGGCGTAGCGTGCTGGTTCCCCCGCAGCCGGAGAGTGGAGCAGCGACGATGGCGGTGAACCTGCCGGATACGCACGGCGGCGATGCCGGGGCCGGGACCGCCGCCCCCGGTGCCCCGGTCGGGGGCCGGGCCGAGGCCCGGCGGGCGCGGCGGGCCGCCGAGGGGCGCCGGAGCAGGTCGCCGAAGAACGGGCGGCCGGGGCGCCGGCCGCGGCCGTGGTGGATCGAGATCCCGGCCATGGCGGCGGTGGGCCTGGTGGTCGCGCTGCTGATCAAGACCTGTCTGTTCCAGGTGTTCACCATCCCCTCCGGTTCGATGGAGAACACCCTGCGGATCGGCGACCGGGTCGGCGTCAACAAGTTCGCCCCGCTGACCGGCTGGAAGCCCGAGCCGGGCCAGCCGGTGGTGTTCAAGGACCCGGGTGGCTGGCTGCCGCCGCAGGCGACCGACGGGAATCCGCTGACCGACGCGCTGGGCTCGGCGCTCTCCTTCGTCGGCCTGGTGCCGCCGAAGGACGACAATTACCTGGTCAAGCGGGTGATCGCGACGGGCGGGCAGACCGTGCAGTGCTCGGGCAGCACGCTGACCGTCGACGGCGCCAAGGTCGACGAGCCCTACCTCCACCCCGGGGACGACTCCTGCGCCGGTCTGGACTTCGGCCCGGTGACGGTGCCGCAGGGCCACGTCTGGGTCGAGGGCGACCACCGCAGTGACTCCGCCGACTCCCGGTACCACCAGCGGGGCCCGGGCGGGGGCGCCGTGCCGGTGGACAACGTGGTCGGTCCGGTGTCGGCCGTGGTGTGGCCGCTCGGCCACCTCGACTGGTTCGGCTGGGTCGGCCGCTGATCCGACCGGTCGCGGCGCCGCGTCGGCGGCCGGCGGGCTACCGTTCCCGGCCGCGTTCCTTCTCCTGGGCGTCACCGGCCCCGGCGGCCCGCGCGAGCCGTTCGCCGAGCGCGGTCGCGCCCGCCGGAACCGCTGCGAGGCCCGCGTCCAGCCCGGCCTCCCCGCTCTCCCCGCCCTTCCCGGACGCCTCCACGGCGGCGGGCTTGCTCGCCTGGGCCGCGAAGGCGCCGGCCAGCACCAGCAGACCGCCGGTCACCTGCGGCAGGCCGAGGTGCTCGCCGAGCAGGACCCAGGCCAGCACGGTCGCCACGACCGCCTCCAGATTGGCCACCACACCGGCGACCGGCGGCGACAGGTGGCGGACGGCGACGACGCCGGTCAGATAGGCGAGCACGGTCGCGACCAGGACCATCCAGGCGGCCGGGAGCAGCGCGGGCAGGGTGTGCCCGTTCATCACCACGTCCCCGCCGAGCTTGCCCCAGTCCGCCTGCCAGGGGCGGGTGAAGGCGGTGAGCACGACCGAGCCGATCAGCAGGCCGTACGCGCTGACGGCGATCGGGTCGACGGGGCGGTCGCCCCGGCTCCCGGCGTCGGCGAGCACGAAGTAGCCGACCTGGCAGCAGGCGGCGCCCAGGGCGAACAGCACGCCGAGCAGGTCGAAGCTCAGCCCGTTCCACACCTCGACCACGCAGGCGAGTCCGGCGACCGCGACGCCGGCGCCGATCGCCGCACCCCGGCTGATCGGCCGGCGCTGGACGAACCGGACGTAGCCGATGAGCAGCGGCGGGCCGAGGTACTCGATCAGGAGCGCGACGCCGACCGGGATCCGCGAGATGGCGGCGAAGTAGCAGGCCTGCACGCCCGCGACGGCCAGCAGGCCGAAGCCGATCAGCAGGCCGGGCCGCCGCAGCACGGCCTCGCGGTGGCGGTAGGCCAGCGGCAGCAGGACGACGGCGGCGCCGGTCACCCGTAGCCAGACCACGTGCAGGGGCGACAGCCCGGCCTCGATCAGTGGCTTGGCCGCGGTGCCGGAGCCGCCGAAGGCGACCGCGGAGACGAGGGCGAGGGTGAGACCGAGGGTCCGGCCGGAGGAACGGCCGAGCGGGGGCTTCGAGCTGTGCACCGACGAATTGTGACAGTAGGACCGCAATTTTGGTAAGGGGTCATTTTGCTATTCGGTCCTGCACATCACCCGGGGGTGAGCCCCCGCCACCAGCCGGAGCCACCAGCCGGAGCCACCGGCCGGAGCCACCGGCCGGCAACTACTGGCCGGAGCCGGTCCCGGTGCCCGCGTCCGTCCCGGTGCCGCCGCCGGACCCCGTGCCCGAGCCGCCGGTGCCCCCGGTCGGCTGCGGTGCCGTGGTGGGCCCGGTGGTCGGCGCGGTCGTCGGCGCCGGGGTCCTGGTCGGCCTGCTGGTCGGCTGCGGCGTCGTCGGCTGGGTCGGGGCGGTGGTCGCCCCGCCGGTGCCGGAGCCGCCGGTGCCCCCGGTCGGCTGCGGTGCCGTGGTCGGTCCGCCCGACGGTGTGGTGGTGGGCTCCGAACCGGCGCCCGATCCGCCCGACCCGCCGGAGCCGCCCGTTCCGCCCTGGCCGGCCGGCGGCGACGGCTCGCCGGAGGGCGTCGCCGACCCGTCCGGGGTGGCCGGCGCGGAGCTCGCGCCGCCCGAGGGGCTGGGCGAGGCGCCGGCCCCGGAGGAGCCCCAGCCGCCGCGCCCCGAGTCGTCGGCGCCCGCGGGCGCGGGGAAGTCGGAGACCGGCTGGCCCTTGAGCGCCGCCTTCATGTAGGCGGTCCAGATCTGCGCGGGGTACTGGCCGCCCGCCGCGCCGTCCAGCCCGCCGGTGCCGCTCAGGCTGACCTGCGCACCGGTGCCCGGGTCCTGGCCGAACAGCGCGACCGAGGTGACCAGCTCCGGGGTGTACCCGACGAACCAGACCGCCTTGTGCTCGTCCGTGGTGCCGGTCTTGCCCGCCGCCGGCCGGCCCAGTGCCTTGGCCCGCCAGCCGGTGCCGCCCTGGTCGGCCACCACGCCCTGGAGCATCGAGGTGACCTGGCGCGCGGTCTGCTCGCCGACCGCCTGGGTGGTCTTGTGGGCGGGCAGCGCGAGCGGCTCGCCCTCGCGGTCCACCGACTGCACCAGCCACGGGGTGATCTGCTTGCCGCCGTTGTCCAGCGTGGCGTACACGCCGGCCATGTCGAGCACGCTGGGGGTCGAGGTGCCCAGCGGGATGGAGCCCACCGCGTCCAGGGACGGGGTGTTGCTGGGCAGGCCGAGCGCGATCGCGGTGTCCCGCACCTTCGCCAGCCCGGTGTCCTGGGCGAGCTGGGCGAAGGCCGAGTTCACCGACCAGTCGGTGGCCTGCTGGAGGGTGATCTGGCCGTAGCTCTTGTCGCCCTCGTTCGGCGGCGCGTACGGGGTGCCCTTCCCGCCGCGGACCTTGCGCTCGCTGGTGCCGTCGTAGACGGTGCGCGGGGTGACGGTCTGGCCGGACTGGGTCTTGGCGTTGTTCTCCAGCGCCGCCGCCAGTGCGATCGCCTTGAAGGTCGAGCCCGACTGGTAGTCCCGCCGGGTCGCGTTGTCGATGTAGTGCTTGGTGTAGTCGACCCCGCCGTACAGGGCGACCACGGCCCCGGTCTTCGGGTCCACGGAGGCGGCGCCGGCCTGGACGGCGGCGTCCTTCTTCCGCTTGTCCGGGTTGAGGGTGTCGTGCAGCTGGGCCTGGACGGAGTCCTCCAGGGCCTGCTGGCGGGTCGGGTCGACGGTCAGCTTGATCGTGTACCCGCCCTTGGCCAGCTCCGACTCGCCGATGACCTGGTTGGTGGTGAGGTACTCGGTCGCGGCGTTGACCAGGTAGCCGGCCTGGCCGGACAGTCCGAGCTGCGCCTGCGGGTCCTTGACCTCGGGGAAGGCGGTGGCGGCCCGCTCCTCGGCGGACAGCCAGCCCTCCTTCACCATGCCGTCGAGCACGTAGTTCCAGCGGTTGACGGCGTTCTGCTTGCCCGCCGGGGTGGCGGTGGCGACGTCGTACGCGCTGGGGGCGTTCAGCAGGGTGGCCAGGTAGGCGCCCTGGGCGGCGTCGAGCTGGGCGGCGTCGACGCCGAAGTACTGCTGGGCGGCGGCCTGGACGCCGTACGCGCCGCGCCCGTAGTAGGAGGTGTTGAGGTAGCTGGAGAGGATCTCGTCCTTGGTCTCGGTGGCGTCCACCTTGATCGCTATGAAGAGTTCCTTCACCTTGCGGCTGACCGACTGCTGCTGGTTCAGGTAGGTGTTCTTCACGTACTGCTGGGTGATGGTGGAGCCGCCCTGGGTGCCCTCGCCCTTGGCGGTGTTGACGGCGGCGCGGACCATGCCGGCCACGTTGACGGCGCCCTCGTGGTAGAAGTTGCGGTCCTCGGCGGCCAGGGTCGCGTGCTGCGCGGCGGGGGAGACCTTGTCCAGCGGGACGTTCTGGCGGTTGGTCTGGCCGGTCCGGGCGAGCACCGAGCCGTCCTGGTAGAGCCAGGTGTTGCTCTGAGTGGTCGCGGCCGCGTGCGCGTCCGGCACCTTCACCAGGGCGATGCCGAGGGCGAACAGGCCGACCCCGAGCAGTACCGAGGCCACCAGGCCCACCAGGGTCATCCGCCAGGTCGGTATCAGCCGGCGCCAGCCGGTGCGCCGGGGCCGTCGGACCTTGGTCTTCCGGGTGCGCGGCGCGCCGCTCGGGGCGTTACGGGACAAAGCGGCGGCCTTTCCTGCGGGCGAACGACGGGGAGGATGTGCACGGGCGGGGCGGCGGCACGTACGGCCGGGCCGGCCCGCGCGGACAGGACCGTCGGCGGTCGGGGGCCTTTGCCCCTTTTCCGGTGTACAGCCCAGAACGCGCCGAAGGTACCGGTTGGCTCCACCGCAACGGGAAGCGAGACCGACATCACACACAAATCGGACGTCAATGGGCAGCGAAAAGCCGGAGAGCCCCTCGCGTGAACGAGAGGCTCCCCGGTTGTCTGTGCGCCGCCAGGGACTCGAACCCCGGACCCGCTGATTAAGAGTCAGCTGCTCTAACCAACTGAGCTAGCGGCGCCTGCTGACGGGGAAAACAATACACGCTTCCGAAGGGTGCCTCGAACCACCTGGGCGTCACCGGGAGCAGCCTGTCCGTTTCCGCCCGGTTGGGGTGGAGTTTGTCGACGGCTAGGGTGGATTTGTGCCCAGCTCCCACCCCGGTCGCCGGAACGCTCGGCGCACGCCCGCCCCGATGTCCGCCCCGACGTCCGCCCCGACGTCCGCCCCGGCCCGGCCGGTGGCCGCCGCCAGGGCCGTCGCCGCGCTGCTGCTGCTCAGCGCGGTGGCGTACACGGCGTGGGTCCTGGAGGTGGTGCTCAGCACCGGGCTCGACCCGGTCCAGGCCTACATCAGCGAGCTCGCCGCCGAGGACCAGCCGCTGGGCGGCCTCTTCCGGGCCACCGACCTGGTCGCCGGACTCGCGGTGCTGGCGGCCGCCCTGCTCGCCCTGTCCGCCTTCCACCTCCGTCGCCCGGTACCCCGGGAGCCCGGGGCGAGCCCGGGCCGGCGGCCCTGGGCGGCGGGCGGCTGGGCCGCGCTCGCCCTGTTCGGCGCGGCCACCGCCGCCGACTCCCGGCTGCCGCTGAGCTGTGCGCCCACCAGCGACGAGATGTGCGCCGCCCGGGAGACCGCCGGCCTCGTCCCCGCCACCCACACCGCCCACGCCGTGACCAGCAGCCTGGCCGTGCTCGGCGCGCTCGGCGGGCTGACCGCGCTCACCGTCGCCGCCCGGCGCTACCACCGGTGGCCGCCGGTGCGCCGGTACGGGCCGTGGCTGCTGGGGGCCGAGGTGCTCGCCACCGGCTGGAGCCTGGGCGCGATCGCCGCCTTCGAGGCGGGCCACGGCACCTGGGCACTGGGCGCCGGCCAGCGGCTCCAGGTGCTGCTGGTCGCCCTCTGGCTCGCGCTGCTCGCGGCGGGCGTCGGCCTGCCGAGCCGGACCGGCCCTTCCGCCGGGGCGGCCGCCGAGGGCGTCGGGCGCAATGCCCGGGACGCCGCCGCGCCGTCCCGGACCGAACGGCGGGATCCGGTATGACCGGCGACCGCGGCCCGAGCGCGAACGGCGCCGGAGGCCCCGGCGACCCGAACGGCCCAGGCGGCCCGGACGATCGCGACGGCACCGACGGCACCGAGGATCACGCGGGCCCGCCCGCCTCCCGGTCCGGCCCGGTGCCGGCCGCCTTCGTGCGGATCGACGGCACCCCGCTGCACGTCCGGGTCGAGGGCCGGGGGCCGGTCTGCCTGCTCACCGGCGGGCTCGGCAGCAGCTGGTTCGACTGGGACCTCGTGGTCCCCTTCCTCACCCCGTACCGCACCGTCGTCCGCTTCGACCGGCCCGGCTACGGCCTGAGCGCCTCCGAACCGGCCGACCGGCCGGCCCCGACCGCCGCCGGGGAGGCGCACCGGATCCGGGCCGTCCTCGATGCGCTCGGCCTGCCCGGACGCTGCACGGTGGCCGGGCACTCGCTGGCCGGCTTCCACGTCGAGGCGTTCGCGCGGCTGTACCCCGAGCGGACGGCCGGGCTGGTCCTGCTGGACGGCAGCGTCGAACCGGACCCCCGGCCGCGCCCGGCGCCCGGCCTGCGGGACCTCGCGGCGCGCGCCACGGCGGCCGCCGGCACCGCCGTCGCCGTGCCCTACCTGCTCGGGCCCGCCGTGCGCCGGACGGTCGCCCGGGCCACCACGGTGCGGCACGAGGACCTCGCCCCGGCGCCGCTGGTCCGGCGCTGCTACCGCACCGGACGGTCGCTGCGGGCGCTGCTCCGGGAGAACACCCACTACCTGGACATGGCCGCCGAACTGGCCGTGCTGCGCCGTACCGCGCCGCTGCCGGCGGGCCTGCCGGTGACCGTGCTCGCCGCCGACGACGGTCTGAGCGGCCCCCGGACCGAGGAGTGGCTGGCCGCCCAGCGGGGTCTCGCCGAACTCCTCGGCGCGGACTACCGGCGCACCGCCCCGGCCGGGCACCTGCTGATGTTCGACCGGCCGGACGCGGTGGCCTCGGCGGTCCTGGACACCTCCCGCGGGCCGGGCTGACCCCGCCGGGCCGGGCCGCTCAGCCGCCGCTGGCGTTGTCCGCCCCGACCACCCGGCGCAGGGCCTGGGCGATCGGCTGCTCCCGGGCGACCGTCCGGAAGGACTTCCGCAGCCCGGAGTGCTCCCGACCGGGGAAGAGCCGCCGGTCCAGTTGCGCGGCCCAGAGCATCCCGGCCAGGTGCAGGTCCCGCTCGGCCGAGGGGGAGGCACCCTGCGGACCGGAAGCACCCCGCAGGGTGGCGGCGATCCGCTCGGCGATCTCGGCGCCGGCGGTGGCGCGCACCGGCAGCCAGGCGCGGTACGGCACCAGCAGGATCCGGCGGCGTTCGAGGGTCAGGTGCCCGCTCGCGACCAGCCGTTCCCGGAAGACCCGCACCGCCGGCGCCCGCGGCACCCGGCGCAGGGCCGCGTCCAGCCCGGGCCGGCGCCCCTTGGGGGTCCGCTCCAGCCGGGCGAGCACCTCGGCGGTGACCTCGTCGCCCGCCCCGACCGGACGGAACCCGGTGATCCGCCGGTCCTCGACCGTGATGCCGCCGGTCAGCAGCAGCTCGGTGAGCACGGCGGCCGCGATCGCCCGCTGGAAGCCGTTCCGGGAGACCCGCAGGGCGCCACTGTCCGGGTCGGTGCAGAGCAGGACCAGTTCCTCCGCGAGCGCGAGCGGGGGGCGGTCGAAGGCGGCGGGCGGATCGGGTGGACCGAGGGAAGCCACGGCGACAGTACCTCCGGTGCGAGGACGGACACCCACGCTATCGGCCGACCGCCGCCGTTTCCGGGCCTTCCGGGGAACGGGGAGGAACGATCGGGAGGGTGCGGGAACGCCGAAGGCCCCCTCGCTGCTGCGAGGGGGCCTTCGACCGTCGGTGCGGGGCCTTCGACCGTCGGTGCGCCGCCAGGGACTCGAACCCCGGACCCGCTGATTAAGAGTCAGCTGCTCTAACCAACTGAGCTAGCGGCGCCTGCTGACCTGGAAGACATTACACGCAATCGGGCTGATCCGCCGAATCGCGACAGGACGGTCACCCACCGTGGCGACGGCCGCGGTCGGTGAACAGCCGCGGTCGATGGCCGGCTGCCGTCAGTGGGTGGCCGGCAGGCGGGCGAGGAAGATCTCGAAGGCATCGGGGTACACGGCGCTCAGCCCGTCGAACGGGTAGTTCAGCTCCTTCACCACGATGAGGGCCACACAGATCATCGCGGTCATGATCAGCGTCATCGTGGTGTGCAGCCGCACGCTCGCGACGCTGAACAGGAAGGTGAAGGAGATCGACAGCACCGCACCGAGGACCAGCGGGGCCCAGAGCAGCGGCGGGACGGCGTCCTCGATCCGGTTGAGCCTGGCCCGCCGCTCGGTGGCCAGCCCCTCGACGTGGGCGACGGCGTGTTCGAACTGGACCTGCTGGCCCGGGCCCACCGGTGCGAGGGCGTTGGTGGTGTCGCGGATCCGGTAGACCAGTTCGGTGGTCCGGAGGGCGCTCGCGTGACCGTCCCTCATCATCGGCCACTCCTCGTCGATGACGCTGTGCGCGTACCGCAGTGTCAGGGCGGTCAGTTCGGCGCCCTCGGCGCTGGGGAACTGGCGGGCGTTCCAGTACAGGCCCGCCAGGTGGTCGGCCTCGCGGAAGGTGGTGGCGCGGGCCTCGTCGGCGGCCTCCCAGACCACGATCACCACGAAGGCCAGCAGGACCGCGTAGAGCACCCCGACCATGGCGAAGATCGCGGCGGCCACCTCGTTGCTGGGCGGCCGCGCCTTGTGGAGGGGGTGACGGGGGAGCAGACGGAGGCCCAGGGCGACGACGGCGAGGCTGCCGAACAGGATCGTCAGGTTGGACCAGGTCATAGCAGCAGTTGTCGCACGGCTCCCGGGGCTCCGCCAGGCGGGCGTCCGCCGTTCGGAGGTGAACGGCGGACGCCCCGTCACCCCTCCGGGAAGTGGCAGGCGGCCCGGTGGTCGGGGGCCGGCGTACCCGCGGCCTCCGGCAGCGGGCCCGCGTCGGTGAGCGGCGGCGCCTCCGTCTCGCACCGGCCGCGTGACCCCGCGTCGAGTCCCGCGTACACCGGGCAGCGGGCGCGGAACGGGCAGCCGGTGTGCCGGACGGTGGGGGAGGGCGGGTCGCCGGCCAGCAGGATCCGGGTCCGGGTCCGTTCGGCGGCCGGGTCCGGCAGCGGGACGGCCGAGAGCAGCGCCCGGGTGTAGGGGTGCCGCGGGCGGTCGAAGACGGCGGACACCTCGCCCTGTTCGACCGTCCGCCCCAGGTACATCACGCTCACCCGGTCGGCGAGGTGCCGGATCACCGAGAGGTCGTGCGAGACGAAGAGATAGGAGAGGCCCAGCTCCGCCTTGAGGGACTGGAGCAGGTTGAGCACCCCGGCCTGGATCGAGACGTCCAGTGCGGAGACCGGCTCGTCCAGGACCAGCAGCCGGGGCCGGACCGCCAGCGCGCGGGCGATCGAGATCCGCTGCCGCTGCCCGCCGGAGAACTGGTGCGGGTAGCGGACGGCGTGGGCCGGGTCGAGGCCGACCTGGCGGAGCAGCTCGGGCACCCGGCGGGCGATCTCGTCCTTCGCGGCCCGCTGGGCGCGCAGCGGTTCGGCGACGATGTCGCCGACCGGCATCCGGGGATCGAGGCTGGCCATCGGGTCCTGGAAGACGATCTGCAGATCGGACCGCATCCGGTGGGCCTCGGCGCGGGAGAGCGCGGCGGTGTCCCGGCCGAGCAGCTCGATCCGTCCGGACTCGGGGGCGGCCAGGCGCAGCAGCTCGAACAGGGTGGTGGACTTGCCGGAGCCGGACTCGCCGACCAGGCCGAGGGTCTCGCCCTCCCGGATCGACAGCTCGACGCCGTCCACCGCGTGGACCGAGCCGATCCGGCGCTTGAACACGGTGCCCTTGAGCAGCGGGAAGGTCTTGGTGAGCCCCTCGACCTCCAGGACCGGCGGGCGCTGCTCCCGGGGGACGGGTGCGGCGGCCGACGCGGCGGGGAGTTCGGGCACGGGGTAGACCTCGGTGGGCGCGGGCCGCCGTGCGGCCAGCTCGCCGGCCCGGACGCAGGCCGCCAGGTGGCCGGTCGGGCCGTCGGCGTCCGCGGTCGTACCGGCTTCTGCGGCCGCCGTCCCGTCGCCGGTCAGCGGCGGTTCGGCCGTGCGGCAGCGGTCCTCGACCAGCGGGCAGCGGGCGGCGAACGGGCAGCCCGGCGGCAGCTCGGCCATCGGCGCGGGCGTGCCGGGTATCGGCACCAGCGGTCCGCGCCTCCCGTCCAGCCGGGGGACGGCCCCGACCAGGCCCAGGGTGTACGGGTGGCGCGGCGCGGCGAACAGCTCGTCCACGCCCGCGGTCTCGACCACCCGGCCCGCGTACATCACCGCGACCCGGTCGGCCATCCCGGCGATCACCCCGAGGTCGTGGCTGACCAGGACGAGCGCGGCGCCGGTCTCGCGGCGGGCGGTGCGCAGCACGTCGAGCACCTGGGCCTGGATGGTGACGTCCAGGGCGGTGGTGGGTTCGTCGGCGAGCAGCACGTCGGGGTCGTTGGCGACGGCCATGGCGATCATGGCGCGCTGCCGCATGCCGCCGGAGAACTCGTGCGGGAAGCTGTCGAGGGCGCGGTCGGGGGCCGGGATGCCGACCAGGTCGAGCAGTTCGGCGGCCCGCTTGCGGGCGGCGGCGCGGTCGAGGCCGGGCCGGTGGATCCGCAGCGCCTCGACGAGCTGGTCGCCGATCCGGTAGACGGGGGTGAAGGCGGAGAGCGGGTCCTGGAACACCATGGCGATCCGGCGGCCGCGGACGGCGGCCAGCTCGCGTCCGGGCAGGCCGATCAGCTCGCGGTCGTCCAGTCGGACCGAGCCCCGGACCCGGGCGGTGCCGGGCAGCAGGCCGAGCACGGCCAGCGCGGTGACGGACTTTCCGGAGCCGGACTCGCCGACGATGCCGAGGGTCTCGCCCCGGTTCAGGGTGAGGTCGACGCCGCGCACGGCGGGGACGGGGGCGGAGCCGCGCGGGCCGGTGAAGTCGACCCGCAGGTCGCGGACGCGCAGCAGCGGGGTCCCGGTGGTGGTGGTCGTGGCGGTGGTGGTCACGCGCTGGTCCTCTTCGTCGTGGCACGGACGCGGACACGGGACCGGCGGGACCGGCGGGGCCGCCGGGCGGCGTCCGAGGTGGGGTCGAGCGCGTCCCGCAGCCCGTCGCCGATCAGGTTGACCGACAGGACGAAGAGCACCAGCAGCCCGGCGGCGAAGTAGAACAGCCAGGGGAAGACCGGGGCCTCGCTGGTGCCGGCGGCGAGCAGGGTCCCGAGCGAGACGTCCGGCGCCTTGACGCCGAAGCCGAAGTAGGAGAGTGCGGTCTCGCTCATCACGGCGCCGCCGACCGCGATCGTGGCATCGATGATGAGGAAGGAGGCGACGTTCGGCAGGATGTGCCGGGCGATGATCCGCAGCGGACGGACGCCCATGAACTGCGCGGCGCGCACGAACTCCCGCTCCCGCAGCGAGATGGTCATCGAGCGGACCACCCGGGCGGTGATCATCCAGTTGAACAGGGCGAGCAGCAGCACGAAGGCGAGCCAGCCGGCGCCCTTCAGCCGGGGCGAGACGATCGTGATGACCAGGAAGCTCGGGAAGACGAGCATGAGGTCGACCAGGAACATCAGCAGCCGGTCCGTCCAGCCGCCGAAGTAGCCGGCGCAGGCGCCCACCAGGGAGGCCAGCACGGTCGAGAAGAGCGCCACCAGCAGGCCGATGACCAGCGACTTCTGCAGTCCGCGGATCGTCTGCGCGAAGACGTCCTGGCCGACCCCGTTGGTGCCGAACCAGTGGGTGCCCGAGGGCGGTTGGCGCAGCGCGCCGTAGTCGGGGGTGGCGTAGTCCCAGGGCGTGAGGAACCCGCCGCCGAAGGCGAGCAGGAACAGCAGCAGGACGATGACCACGCCGACCACCGCCCAGCGGGCGGCGAGCAGCCGGGCGAGGACGATCCGCCCCCGGCCGGTCGGACCGGGAGCTGGGGGTGCGGCGGGGGAACCGGGTCCGGTGGGCTCGGCGGGGCCGGCGGACTCCGCGATGACGGCGGTCAAGGGGGCTCTCCTCGGTTCAGGACCGCACGCGCGGATCGAGGGCGGCGTGCAGGGTGTCGGCGAGGAAGCCGGAGGCGAGCACCACGACCGCCGCGAACAGGTTGACCGCGACGACCGCGTTGACGTCCTGCTCGTTGACGGACTGGATGAACCATTCGCCCATGCCGTGCCAGCCGAAGATGGTCTCGGTGAACGCGGCGCCGGTGAAGATGCCGAGGAAGCTGTACGCGAACATCGTCGACATCGGGATCACCGCCGTCCGCAGCCCGTGCTTGACCAGGGCGCGGCCCCGGGTGAGGCCCTTGGCCTCGGCGGTGCGCAGGTAGTCGGAGCCGAGCACGTCGAGCATGGTGCCGCGCTGGTAGCGGCTGTAGGTGGCGAGGCCGCCGAGCGCCAGCGAGAGGGTGGGCAGCAGCAGGTGCAGCGCCCAGTCGGCGAGGTGGGCGCCGATGCCGCCGCTGAGGCCGGGGGTCTCGTACCCGGTGAACGGGACGACCTCGTGGCCGACGGCGTCCTTGGCGGCGATGGCGCCGTTCTTGAGGAAGAGGGCGACCAGGAACACCGGGGTGGAGAGCAGGACGAAGGAAAGCACGGTCAGCAGCCGGTCGGAGATCCGGTACTGGCGCACGGCGCTCCACGCTCCGGCGGCGACACCGAGCACCATGCCGAGCAGGCTGCCGATCAGCAGCAGCCGCAGCGACACCCAGACCCGGCGGCGGAAGTCGTCCATCACCGGGGTGTCGTGGATGGTGCGGCCGAGGTCGCCGTGCAGCAGCAGGTCGCCCGCCCAGTGCCCGAACCGTTCGACGACCGGGGTGCGGTCGTTCAGATTGAGGTCGGTGAGCTGGCGTTCGACCGAGGCGGCGGCCGGGCGCGGCACCTTCGCCTCGAAGTAGACGCGCGGCTGCAGCGCGGCGCCGGCCAGCGCGTACGCCAGGAAGACGGCGGCGACCAGCAGGACGGCGTAGTAGGCGAACCGCTTGGTCAGATAACGGAGCATCAACGGCCGCCCGGGGTGGGGGCGGGGCCGACGCGTCTGGTGGGCATCGGAGGGTGGCCTTCGGGTGGGGGGTGGGGAGCGGGGCGCCGTGGTGAGGGTGCCGGGGGCGCCGGGGTGGGCG